>NZ_JAYFSK010000033.1:0-29755 GCF_041464035.1 Acinetobacter sp. AL9
CCATCTTTATTTTCAGGGGATACAAAATAAGCAAGGTCTTGCTCTACTTTCTTTAAGCTTTCAGTCAAGTATTTCATTGCAAGTTTTTTTAAAATTTAATACCTAAATTGTATATGTTTGACTATATCTGTCAAAATAATTATTTGCTATAAATCACTCTTTACGGATGACATCAAGAATTCGGGCTGCGAGGTAGGAATCAATCGTGTTCCCGCTTAAGTCGATTAAGCTTCCATCAATCACAGGATCTACTGAGAGGAGAGGACTTTTGCTTAGAGTACCATCTGCATTTTTTAGTGGTCGACTTGCTTGAGTAAGATAATCAACCAATATGTTTGCATTAATGCGTATATCAAATTGACTTAGATCAAGAATGGGTGTGGCTTTAAGATCGCGCTCAAGGTTGTCAGCATTCAAAAACAATTTAGATAAACGGCTATCTAAACCATTAATCATCGTACTTTTGCCCGATCCATTTGGACCCGCAAACATTCTGATTCGAGGTGTTTTTGGCAACATAAATTATTCTGCAGTAGCCTCTATGTTACGTTTTCTAATTTTAAAGGTTCTGCGACCATTAAACTGGCGGGCTAGATCAGGGTTCCGACCAGATAACTGTTTGATTAAAACTGGTTTGCCATTCGGGGTTTTGCTGACTAAGGCATCATTTTCCACATAAAGTACTCGATCACTGTGAGCTACTGCAATGAAGCGTTCACGCAAAACGTCAGCTGCAGCTGTAGCGATTTCACTTTCATTGGTTCGGTTTCTAGTTGACATATCTAAAACCTCTAGGTGATTAAGTTTCATGGTTAGCGCGTCAATTCTTGGATTAAGAATAAATTGCTCTATTTAATCAATATATGCGTATTTTGATTAAATTCCAAGAACAGTATGAAGCTAGTAAGTATTATATTTTTGCATTTCTGATGCTATCAGAATACCACATCAACCGTTTTTTAGCATTGTGTCGCATGTAACTTGAAATGCAGATATTTTATTGCTTTTGATATTGAGCTAAAACATCAGTTTCCAGCGCTGAAAACTTTAGAGCCTACTTAAAAGGACGTCCTTCGCCTTGTTCTTCATAAGTCACACCATCTCGAATGTGGTACAAGCGTTTAAAGGTAGGGATGATTTTATCGTCATGTGTGACTACAATAATTGCAGTTTGAAATTTTTCTGCCATTTCGTGTAATAAGCGAATCACGGTCATCGCGCGTACACTATCCAATGGTGCAGTGGGTTCATCGGCTAAAATCACAGGCGGTTGATTAATCAAACCACGTGCAATGGCGACACGCTGTTGTTCACCACCAGACAATTGCCCAGGCATGGCATGTACCCGATGCTGCACATCGAGCGCCGTTAAAATTTCCAATGCGCGGGCGCGGGCAATGTCATTGGCTACGCCTGCTAACATCGGCAGCAGCGCTACATTATCCAAAACATTTAAAAAAGGAATTAAGTACGGGGTTTGGAACATAAAACCAATTTTATCGCGGCGTAAGGCACTTAAGTCTTTGACTAACCAACGTTGATCAAAAATCACCTCATCGCCCAAAGTCATGCGTCCTTCGGTAGGATCAATCACGGCACCTAAACATTTGAGCAAGGTGCTTTTACCCGAACCTGAGGGGCCAATCAGCCCAACCACTTCACCGGGTGCAACCTGCATTTTGACATCTTTTAAGGCATAAAAGGCATTGTCACCTTGTCCAAAACGCTTTTTTAAACCTTCAATTAAAATGCCGTGTGTCATGTTATCCCCCAATTGCTTCGGCAGGGTCAATGCGCAGTGCCATCCGAATTGCAACCAAACTGGCTAACATGCAAATCAGCATCACCGCAATAAATCCAAAAATAGAATCTTGCGGAACCAATAAGACATATTTCGGGAAATATGGTGCGGCAAAGGTTGAACTGATTTTACCAACAGCAAACCCAATTAATCCAAGCGCGAGTGCTTGTTGCAAGATCATCCAAGCGATTGTGCGATTGCGTGTGCCAATTAATTTTAAGACCGCAATTTCACGAATTTTGTCCATAGTCAGGGTATAAATAATAAATGCCACAATCGCGGCGCTGACCAAGGCCAAAATCACCAAAAACATGGCAATTTGTTTGGCGGATGTGGCAATCATTTTGCTGATTAAAATGTGTTCCATCTGCGGGCGGGTATAGACTGTTAGTTGTTGCCAACGCTGAATATGTGCTGCTGTTTCTTCAGCTGAAGCACCTGCATTTAAACGGACTAAAATAGCATTCACATAACGGTTGCTACTTTGTGCATTGAGTACGCTTTCAAGCAAGTCAGGATAAGCAGGGCGGTTATAAATTGGGTTTACTGCAATTCGTCTACGGTCTTGTAAAATGGCAGCATTGTCCTTTTGGAATTGCGCCTGTTGTGCATCTTTCAGCGGAATAAAAATCATCGGGTCACCACCCGAAGACACCATGCGTCGGGTTAAACCCACCACGGTAAAGGTGTTACGACGGATTTTAATACGATCACCCAACTTTAATCCCGTACTCATGTCGGCTACGGCTTCATAGTGCCCGCGGGTCAATTGACGTCCTGCCAATAAATGTGGCGGCCACCCCAAGTTATTCCACGCATGTTCACCTGTTTGAATCCCGACCACCATCGAGCGAATATCTTTATCTTGATGATGCACTTGCATGGTTAAATAAGTAATATTTGAAGCATGCGCCACCCCGGGCATATTCATCACGCTGCGATATAAATCATCACGCACACTTGAAGGTTCTGCATAAGGGCCAAGTGTATCTTGCTGCACTACCCATAGGTCAGCACCACTGTTATTCAGCAGGGCTTTGGCATCATCTACCATGCCGCGATACACGCCAGCCATAATTAAGGTCACACCAATCAGCAAGCCGAGTCCAAAGCCAGTAAATACAAATTTACCCCATGAATGGAAAATATCACGACCTGCCAGACTAATCATTTAGCTGCTCCTGCAAGTTGCTTGACAACCCGTAAACGGTTTTTGGCATGTAGGGGTTTTTCACTATACAGCACCACTTGATCATTTTCGGATAAGCCTGCGAGCACTTGCACATCGCCCGCTAAATTTGAACGTCCTAATTGAACTTCAACAAATTGCGGCTTTTCGGCCACAACTTTCCACACGCCTACTTGGTTATTGATACGGTGAACTGCCGCATTGGGAATGGTTAAGCTGCGTGCCAATGGTGCGAGGCTGATGGTGACTTCTGCTAACTCACCCAAAGGCGGAAGAGGCGTTGGAGGTTGATTAAAAACCACTTTAGCTAAAATTTCTTCGGTAATGGCATCGGCACGAGGTTCTACCCATAACACATGACCTGCCAAAGCATTATTTTGCCGTGAACGTAAATGAATTTGAGCTGGTAAGTCAGCAGCTAAACCAATCGCACTGGATTGATCGAAACGGGCATTCATCCAAATGGAGTTAGGATCGACAATTTCTAGTACGGTTTGACCTGCTACCACCGTTGAACCCGGTTCTGCATAACGTGCAGTGACGACACCTGCAGCTGTGGCCACTAAATTTAAATTATCACGCTGTGCTTGTAAGGTATTCAGGTCTGCACGTGCTTTATTGAGTTCTTGTTGCATCGCGCTGAGTGCCGCCGTTGCCAAATCGAGCTCTTGTTGTTTAATGGCTAAAGATTCTTGGCTGGTGGCATTGATTTTAGCTAGTTGTTGATAACGATTGACTTGTTGCTGCGCAAAATTTTGACGGATTTGAGTGTCTTGTTGCTGAGCGGTAATTTTTTGGATTATCGCACGTTGAGCCAATAAACGATCTTCTAGATCGACAGGATCCATTTCGCCTAACAGTTGTTCTGCTTGTACGTTATCGCCAATATCTACTTTTAAGTTTTTTAAGCGACCTGCTGCAGTTGGGCCAATTTTATAATTATAACGCGCTTCAACGGTTGCTACGCCAAACAGGCTAGGTTGAATGGATTGATATTTGACTTGCGTGAGGGTGACGTTGACAGGGGCAAATGGGCCTGTGCGTAAGACCACGTAAATTAACAATAAAACCAGAGCTACAATGACCACAATCACGGAAATAGTTCGCTTGCCTAAGGGAAATACCTGCATGTGTACTCCGCATAATTTTTTATCAATTAAGGATAATATAATCTATTTTGTTGTTGTGCGGGGGAGTTATTCGGTTTGGGGAGTGAAAGCGAAAAATGTTTGGAGATGAATAAACCACCCAATAAAAAGGCTCAAACCACTAAAAGTGAATTTGAACCTAGATCGCTTAATAGAAAGCTATCCTGATCATTTTTCGTGAAGTTTTAACTCAACTTGATAGTCGTCTTGGGTGACTTTAATTTTATGGTCTTTATATTTGCGTTTACTTGGCGAGAGTGCAGAGCTAGTCACTTCCTTATGGAACTCACTATCCGACATGAAGAAATAATAGGCTTTATAGCCCAATAATATTTTCTCAATTTTATTGCCTTTAGTCTGAGCATCACTGATCAATGAATTTAGATACTTTAAGCTGATGTTTGCTGACATTCCTGAACCTTAAAATATAAAGTTGAAATTTCTAAGAATTTATAAGCAACAAACATTACAAATTTATGACAAGGGTTGTTTGAGAGATGTACTTCGCTTCAGGTCATTATAGATCTAAAAGTTGTGGGTCAAATTGACGCAATTTTGACCCAATTTATTCAAATTTGGGTCAATTTGTTCTGGATAGCATTGGACGCAAAACCCATAGAAAAAGCCTTAAACACTGATGTTTAAGGCTTTTTTAGTCATATTTAGTTATGTAACTTCATATGAATTTAAGAATTTGGTGGAGGTGGCGGGAGTTGAACCCGCGTCCGCCAACACTACACTCGAGAATACTACATGCTTAGATATCGTCTATTGTTTTAACACTCTAAGACCCGACGAACAGGGTTTAAAGTGCGATCCTCTAAGTTTGGTATAAAGTCCCGAGGCTCAACTCTATACGGACTTGTGTGCGTGCGCTTCAGTCGGGTTCACTGACCACAAGTATTCAGTGAAGCGGACAAGCGGCCCTTAGGCAGCTAGAGCGTAAGATTCGTCGTTTGCGACTATTTTAATGCAAATTTGATTTACGAGAGAAAATGCGCTCTCGGCATGCATCTATGAGCTTCATCATCAGCGTCGAAGCCAATAACACCCCCATATCACAGCGCAATCATAGCATAGCTGGCAAAAATTACGATGTATTTTCTGCACAATTACACATTTCGATGCGCTTAGTTACATAATTGCGCTAATATTTTATTTTTCAAGTCAAACACAATAAAAAATATGAGTTATTTACTGGCACTCGATCAAGGCACAACTTCTAGTCGCGCCATCATCTTCAATGAACACGGACAAGTTCAGGCAACGGCACAACGAGAAACCCATATTCAGACCCCACATTCAGGTTGGGTGGAACAAGATGCCCAAGAAATCTGGTCAAATCAAATTGCGGTGGTGCAACAAGCCTTGGCGACTGCAGGTATTTTGGCTAAAGACATTTGTGCGATTGGCGTGACCAATCAACGTGAAACGACTGTAGTGTGGGATAAACGCACAGGCAAACCACTGGCACCTGCCATAATTTGGCAAGATCGTCGTGCGGCTGATTGGTGTCATCAGTTGATTCAAAATAACCAGATGCAATTGATTCAGGAAAAAACAGGTCTGCGTATCGATCCGTATTTTAGTGCAGGCAAACTGGTGTGGTTGCTTGAGCATGTCGATGGGTTAAAAGCATTGGCACAACAGGGGCACGTGGCTTTTGGCACCATCGACAGTTGGTTAATTTGGAATTTGACCCAAGGCGCAGAGCATGTCATTGAAGCGAGTAATGCTTCAAGAACGATGTTGATGAATTTACATCGCCAAACTTGGGATGAAGAATTACTGGAATTATTTCAAATTCCCGCATCGGTCTTACCCAAAATTATTGCATCCGACAGCTATATTGCAGATACCGCAACGGGTTTATTGGGCGCGAATATCCCAATTACAGGTATTTTAGGCGATCAGCAGGCGGCGTTGTTTGGGCAATCGTGCTTTGAAGTTGGAACAGCAAAAAACACCTATGGTACAGGCTGTTTTATGTTGTTTAATACAGGCAATCAGGTGCAATTTAGCCAAAATAAGTTACTTACCACTTTGGCGTGGCAATGTCAAAATCAAACCCATTTTGCCCTTGAAGGCAGTGTTTTTATGGCAGGCGCGGTGGTGCAATGGCTGCGCGATGGTTTGGGTATTATCCAAAAAAGCAGCGATGTGGAACAACTTGCCAATAGTGTAACTTCTAGCGATGGTGTAGTGCTAGTTCCTGCATTTACAGGGCTTGGTGCGCCACATTGGGACAGTGAAGCGCGAGCGCTTTTATGTGGAATGTCACGTGGCACCAACAAGGCACATATTGCCCGTGCTGCCTTGGAATCCATTGCATTTCAGGTGTCGGATGTACTCACTGCGATGCAATCCGATTTAGATCATCCACTGAAAGAGCTTCGAGTCGATGGTGGTGCTAGTCAAAATGATATGTTGATGCAATTCCAAGCCGATATTTTAAATGTGCCTGTGTTACGTCCTAAAATGTTGGAATCAACCGCTTGGGGAGCAGCAGCTATGGCAGGTTTAAAGGCGGGTGTATTTTCTGACTTATCTGAAATTTCAGCATCTTGGCAGTTAGATCGGGTATTTGAACCCCAAATGAATGAAGCAGAGCGTGCAGAACATTTAGCGCGTTGGCAACAAGCCTTAAAACGTGCTAAGTCAGACTTATAATCAGCGCTATTTCTAAAATAACGCTAAGTTGAAATAAATCTTTAAACCACAAGCCTCATCAGCAAAACTTTTGAGGCTTGTAGCTGTTTTTTCGTTACTTTGATCTTTTAGATTACGCCTTACATTGCCTCACGTTGAGCTTCATCTTCTAGATAACTTTCCAAAGAATCATCTAGTGCATAAAGCCATGGTGTGTGATGCGGTTTAGCCATTTTTCCTGTCATCACTGAGCGATAAACTTTATCTCTAAAGCCCATAATATTTTCTTTTTTATGCTTTTTCCATTGCATGAAAATATCGTGTACTGCATCAATATTGAAAGATGGATAGTCGGTCTGCGCAATCAGGCGTTTGATGTAATCCCCTTGAAAACGTGCAGATTGTTCATCGCTCATTAAGCGTTGTTCTTTTTCATGCAAGGTTTGGGTATGGCTTTGCATTTCGTCTATGCTTGGCAACGCAATTTTGCCCAAAATCACATCACGGACAAACCATGCCTGCGCATCGAACATATTGAAGGTGTACCATTGATCTTGCATACCCAAATAGAACAAACGTGGATTCTTTTCCCAAACCACACCTTGATATAAACCTAGTGGATAAAGGCAGTTATGCGTTCTGAGGCGCAAGCCATCTTCAATAAACGGGAAGTGGTGTAAATAGCCCGTACATAAAATAATGGCATCAATTTTGGCCGATGTTCCATCACCAAAATAAGCAGTATTTTCATCTACACGCAGTAATTGTGGTTTTTCAGACCAGTTTTTGGGCCACTTAAAGCCCATGGCTTTACTGCGATAGCAACTGTAAATTTGTTTGGCGCCGTATTTATAACATTGCGAACCAATGTCTTCGGCAGAGTAGCTGCTGCCCACCAACAGCACTGATTTACCTTTAAATTCCAGTGCATCACGGAAATCATGCGCGTGTAAAATACGACCATGGAATTGATCAAAGCCTTCATAAACAGGGACACGCGGGGTAGAAAAGTGCCCAGAGGCCACCACAACATAATCAAACTGTTCTGAATAATGACGTTGCTGTGCGTAATCTTCGACATCAACCGTAAATTTTTGCGTCGCATCATCATAATGAATATGCTGAACGGCGGTATTAAAGCGGACTAAGTCTTTCACCTGTGCTTTTTCTGCACGACCTTGAATATAATCCCACAACACTGCGCGTGGCGGATAAGACGCGATTGGTTTTTTGAAGTGTTCATCAAAAGTATAATCGGCAAATTCTAGCGCTTCTTTAGGGCCATTTGACCATAAATAACGGTACATACTGCCGTGGACAGGTTCGCCATGTTCATCTATACCTGTGCGCCAAGTATAGTTCCAGAGTCCACCCCAATCATTTTGTTTTTCGAAACATACAATTTCAGGAACTTGTAGACCTTTGGCCTTTGCTGACTGAAACGCTCTTAATTGGGCCATGCCGCTTGGGCCAGCGCCAATAATTGCAATTCGATCCATTGCTATCTCCATTAGTTTTTGAGTTCTTAATTACTTCTCCAATTTTGAGTGACACAATTCAGGATTTTAAATATCCGCATTATAAAAATAAGCAAATACAATCCTAAATTTAGAGATCAAGTAGATCTTGTCAAAATAGGATGTGAATTAAAAAAATAGAAAAAATAAAACACACTAAAGACAGTAAAAATTGCTTAAGCAACTCATCTTTATAAAAAAATGTGTTTTACAAGAAGCATGATCTTATCATAATTTTTGATTAATTTTGGTTTTGCTTAGTTGTAAAAGTGAATTTAAAGTCATTGCTGTTGTTGTTTTGGTTTGATCAATTGGTATATTTTATTGATTTTTATAGAGAAAATAAGATGAAAATTTAAAGCTAATTTTTATCTCATTTTGCCCAATATAAAGGTGATTTTGATGAGATTGTTGCAAAATCTACAATGATATACAGAGGATTGAAAACTGAATCTTAGGCAACATTTTCAGAGAGCCATACCCGAAGTGGACTTCTGAAAAATTAAAAGGATGCTGTGATTGATAGGTGTAATGAAAGTTTAGTTTTTATAAGCCATGAAAGCAGTAGCGTATTTATCAAGCTTTATCTAATGATTGAATGTGCTTTGCGTACATTCAATCATTAAAGTTTGTGGCGACTCAGTAATTAAAGTTTACGCCACACCTTATTTTCATCTTCTAAAGAGACAGTAAAGTTAAATTCGTTGTCTACGGTAACCAAGTAGGAGTTAGGATTAACCAATAAAACTTTTAAAATTGTACCTTGCTCGAATTCAATTGGTGCGCAGTTTTCTTTACGTAGAACAATAGGTTCAAGTAGCTCAATAGCAATGTTTTCTGTTGGAGATTCCATACCGCACCCTAAATGAGTTATTTTTAATCAACTGTATTATATAGTAAATTGATGAATAATCTACACAAAATCGTAAATTTGTGTCGGGTTTAAATATTTTGTACTTGAATTGTTGGTCAAAAAATCGCAATAAATTTGCCCAATACTTCATAATTTGACATTTTAAAAATATAAGAAATTGAAATTTGATGTAATTTCTTAGATGAATGGCAAATGAACAGCGCAGTAAAATATAGCCGATTGATGAAATTTACAGTTTTCAGTATAAAAATAAAATTATTGCTGAAAAAACAGCGTATAAAGTATAAAAGTTAAAGTATCCATTCACGCTTTTTTAAGTGGTGAAGGCACTGGGTTTTACATTCCAAATTAAAAAATAAAGGCTTTTTGTCTGCATGTTTAAGTCATTTTTTCCAAATCCAAAGTGGTTTTTTATTTCATTGCTTGTTTGGTTCGCGATCAATCTGGCTTTATGGTACTCGGGCGGTAGCGCATGGGGTAGTTGGATTGGCTTCCCGCAAGGCTATGCCGAAGCAACATTACCCATCGATGTCAGCCGTTTTTGGTCACCTGCATTTTTATGGTTTTATCTGTGGTTTTTTGTGGCAACGACGCTGTTTGCCATTTTCTGGAAACTTAAAGAAAATCACCCATGGCAGCGCTGGTCGGTATGGGGATCGGCATTCATCCTGTTTAATATTTGGTTTGGGGTACAAGTCAATGTTGTGGTGAATGCCTGGTACAACCCATTTTATGACCTGATTCAAAAAATGCTCAGTAGTGGCGGTGGAGATGTCAATGAACTCTATGCAGGTGTGCTGACCTTTTTATACATCGCCATGGTGGCAGTGACCTTAATGGTTTTGAATTTATTTTTTGTTAGTCACTATGTTTTTCGTTGGCGTACGGCAATGAATAATTATTACACCGCACATTGGGAAAAACTCAGACATATTGAAGGGGCTTCACAGCGTATTCAAGAAGATACCATGCGCTTTGCCAGAACCATGGAAACTTTAGGGGTAAATTTAGTCGAAGCCCTAATGACTTTGTTGGCATTTTTACCTGTGCTGTTTAGTTTGTCTGTGCATGTCAAAGCCCTGCCTATAGTGGGGGAAATTTCGTATGCCTTAGTTTGGGCTGCAGTGGGTTGGGCAGTATTTGGTACAGTGGTGTTAATTGTGGTGGGTGCGAAGTTACCAGGTCTGGAATTTAAGAACCAAAAAGTTGAGGCGGCTTATCGTAAAGAATTGGTTTATGGTGAAGATCACGCTGAACGTGCTGATCCGCTGAGTTTAAAAGAACTGTTTAGCAAAGTGCGTTTGAACTATTTCCGTTTATATTTCCACTATGCCTATTTTAACTTGGTACGCATTTGGTACATGCAATTGGACAATATTTATGGTTTATTTGTGTTGTTCCCAAGTATTGCCGCAGGGGCTATTACATTGGGTTTGATGATGCAAATTGCCAACGTATTTGGCAAAGTCCGTGAATCTTTTCAGTATCTGATTGCATCTTGGCCAACCATTATTGAGCTCTTGTCTATCTATAAGCGTTTAAAAGCATTTGAATCGACATTGGATCACTAGTTGTGGTGGCGACATCCATGATTTGTTGTGGATGTCGCGTTCACATGTTCAGAGCCATGATTGCTAAATATAAATAGATCTGAACAGTTGTATAAAAAATAATATGAGTGTTAGTATTCAAAATCATAAAAAACTGTGATGAATTGGATTGTTTTATAAAAATATCAAACGCGATTCAAATAAAGCGATGATTATTTAACTATAAAATCAAGGTGTTAGATTTGTTATTTTCCGCTAATTCATATATTTTCATTCCTATAAAAACAATTGAGAATTGAAACGTGACCTGCAAAAAAATACTTTTGATGGGGGGGGTGGGCAGCCTATTATTTGGTTGTGCAACAGTCGATCAATATAGCCCAAATTCGGTGAAGCATTTTGCATCTGCACAAGAACTGATTGTTCAAAAAAACTTAAATCAGCCCAGTGGTGCCGCTAAAGAATATGTCTATTATTGGGGGCCACAGCGCAAAGATCAGCCTGCTGAATCTATGATTCCACGTAAATATATGGGCAGCTATTGTCAGTCACAACATGGACGCTTAACGCTGGCCTATAAAAGCTCAATGAGTTTAGTCAAAAATGCATGGTCTAAAAAACTACTCAATACTTATCGAGATGTAAAACAGGGGATTGGGGCATACCGCTGTGTAGGTAATCAGGGCGAAAGTTGGATTGTATCTATTGAACCTGTGGCAGAGCGCCAGTTGGAACAGCGTGGTGAAGCGCGAGTAGTGAGTTTGGTCACTAAAATAATGTCTGAAGATGAAGCACGACGTTTTTACCGCGCGGTTTCTACACCTGCAAAGGCTGCACCTAAAGCAGCTCAAAGTAATCCAAAAACAACAAATGCAACCAAAGTTGCTGAAATGAAAGAAAAACCTGAAGAGAAAAAAGAGCCTGTAGTTGCGCCAGTAAAAACAGCTCCACCACGCGTGGTTGAGACACCACAACAGCAACAGACACGTTTATATGTGGCGGCACGTCGTGATTTAAACAGTGGGCGTAATCAAATTAATGCCTGTAATAATGCGCAACGTGCTTATAACTATGGCAAATTACAGGGCGCAGAGGGTACGCGTATTTATACAGAATCTGGCATGTTGGTGGCACGTTGTTTAACCAGTGTGTCGAGTTATCGCAGTCGTTTTCCAAATTCAGATGCACAGGCAAAACGTATTTTGCAGAATTTAGCCAATAATTATAATCATGCAGGGGCTAAGAATATGTTGAGAGGAATGAAGTGAGGTGATTGCCTCACATTAAATTTTTATTTGTGCACTTGCTAAGTAATGCTTATTAGCAAGTAGAGATTAAAAGTACATTAAGTATTGCACACGTCCTAAGCTGCAAGTAAGTTTGCTAACTAGGTGTACTTATAAATCGCCTTTGCTATTAAAAAAACTCTTATTGTATGAATAAAAAGGGTTATCCACCGATTTTATTATAACTAAGTTCAATATAAGACCGTATTGCATTTAATTCTTCAATTGTGCAAATTGTAAATTCAACATCGCCAACTCCATGATGCCCAATATTGGAAACATCACGGTAATTTGATGTATTTGTAGGTATATCTTCAGGCTTTAATTTTAAATAAATTTTTAAGTTTTTTGCTCGGACTTCTACAGTTAGGATATTTTGAGTGCTTTTATAAGCAATATAATATTTTTTAGGAATTTCCTCGATAGATTCATCAATTTGCATCATAAGCTCCTGTAAAGCTTCGATCAGATCAATGATTTCTTTAGGCTTATTTGCTAAGTGGTCATCTATTGAATATTGTCCAATACTTCTGGTAATTGCAGCTTTTTTTCCTGCAGCAACCATCACAGGATTTTTTGTAGGCTGATCGGTTGAATGTGTTAAAGCGTGAGCATTTGATGTGGCTGTATGAAATACTTCTTCGAGATATAGGCTTTGGTTAGAAAATAGCTGGTAACGCCATAGTTCAATATTTGCACCTATCACTTGTACTGCATGTAAATCATACTTTTTATAGTTTGGTGCAATACAAATAACGCGAATATCAGACCAATCTATCTCAATGTTTTGCCCTAAAACTTTTTTAGCTGCGACTTCAAAATCACCTTTGTGGTCTTGAATCCAATGTAGATAAAATAAACTTTGAGTAATGAGTTCGGATGACTCTACTTTTTTATATTCAATAATGACTGGGTTGTTGTCTTCAGATAATGCGAGTGTATCAATGCGCCCTGCATGTATTGCACCAGTTGAAAACTCACTAGCAATAAACTTGCAATTAAAAACAGGGATTAAATTCTTTTCAATTAAATTTTGCAGATCTTTTTCTAATAAGAAGTTGGTTTTTTCTACAACTTGTAATTGTTGTTGATCTTTAATTTCAAATATTGGCATGTTAAGTCATTCTATGATTTAAAAGTATATTGTGATAAACCCCACACGAAGTGAGGTTTATCTCATAAAAACAAAGAATTAGTCAATTAATCAACCAATCAATTTCTTCATCAATTCATTCACTTGCGCAGGGTTCGCTTTACCTTTCGCTGCTTTCATCACTTGACCAACAAGACCGTTAAAGGCTTTCTCTTTACCAGATTTATACTCTTCAACCATTTTTTCGTTGGCAGCGAGAACTTCCTTAATAATTGCTTCAATCGCGCCTGTATCAGTTTCCTGTTTCAAGCCTTTTTCAGCAATAATTTCGTCCGCAGATTTGCCTTCGTCCCACATAAAGCCGAACACTTGCTTCGCGATCTTACCGTTAATCGTGTTGTCCACAATACGTGCGATCATACCGCCAAGTTTTTCCGCAGATACAGGAGAATCCGCCAAATCTAAGCCTGCTTTGTTTAAAGCACCTGAGAATTCGCCCATTACCCAGTTTGCAGCAATCTTACCTTGTGCCGCACCACCAGCCGCAGCAACTACAGCTTCGTAAAATTCTGACATTTCACGAGTCAATGTGAGCACGTGAGCATCGTACTCAGTTACACCAAAGTCCGCCACGAAACGTGCACGACGTGCAGCAGGAAGCTCAGGCATAGTCGCTTTAATGGCTTCAATTTGCGCATCTGGAATAACCACAGGCAACAAATCTGGATCAGGGAAGTAGCGGTAATCGTTCGCTTCTTCCTTCGAACGCATTGAACGCGTTTCCATCTTCACAGGGTCAAACAAACGTGTTTCCTGATCAATCGTACCATCCCATTCCAAGATTTCCATTTGACGTTCAATTTCAACATTGATCGCTTGTTCAATAAAGCGGAATGAGTTCAGGTTTTTAAGTTCACAACGTGTACCGAAGGGTTGACCCGGACGACGTAACGACACGTTACAGTCCGCACGGAACGAACCTTCAGCCATGTTGCCGTCAGAAATACCTAACCAACGAACCAGTGTGTGAATCGCTTTAATGTAAGCAACCGCTTCTTCAACCGAACGCATATCGGGTTCAGATACGATTTCCAATAAAGGTGTGCCTGCACGGTTTAAGTCAATACCTGACATGCCTTCAAATTGGTCGTGAATCGATTTACCTGCATCTTCCTCAAGGTGTGCACGGGTTACGCCAATGCGTTTGGTTGTGCCATCTTCAAGTTGGATGTCGATATGACCCAAACCGACAATGGGGTTGTCCATCTGGCTAATTTGGTAGCCTTTAGGGGAGTCAGGGTAGAAGTAGTTTTTACGTGCAAATACAGAGGCTTGGTCGATGTAGGCATCAATACCCAAGCCAAAACGGATTGCCAAATCCACCACTTCTTTATTCAACACAGGCAAGACGCCCGGCATAGCTAAATCAACAAGGCTGGCTTGCGTATTTGGGTCTTGACCAAATTCGGTTGATGAACCTGAGAAAATTTTAGAATGGGTTGCAAGCTGAGTGTGAATCTCAATACCAATCACGACTTCCCAACCATCAATCAGGTTTGATTTTGGTTTAGCAGTATTCTTCGCCATTATGCGTTCTCCTCAGCAATTGCAGCGCGTTGAGTATGCCAATTGGTCGCTTGTTGATACTGATGTACCACAGATAGCAGTTGTGATTCAGACCAGTAGTTGCCAATCAGTTGTAAACCAACAGGCAAGTTGTCTTGGTCAAAACCAACAGGCGCACTAATTGCAGGTAAGCCCGCCAAGTTCACCGCGATGGTGTAAATATCGCCCAAATACATTTCAACAGGGTCTAAAGACGCGCCAATTTTATATGCAGTGGTTGGTGCAGTCGGTGCAGCAATTACATCTACCTGTTCAAAGGCTTTTAAGAAGTCTTGCTGAATTAAACGACGTACTTTTTGCGCTTTCACGTAGTAGGCATCGTAATAACCTGCAGAAAGGGCATAAGTACCAATCAAGATACGACGTTGTACTTCTGCACCAAAACCTTCAGAACGTGAGCGTTTGTAAAGGTCTAAAATATCTTGCGGATTTTCTGCACGGT
Organism: Acinetobacter sp. AL9; assembly: GCF_041464035.1. Taxonomy (NCBI): domain Bacteria; kingdom Pseudomonadati; phylum Pseudomonadota; class Gammaproteobacteria; order Moraxellales; family Moraxellaceae; genus Acinetobacter; species Acinetobacter sp. AL9. The sequence continues at coordinate 15,176 of NZ_JAYFSK010000033.1, forward strand.
AGCCATAACGCACACCATCGTAACGTGAAAGGTTAGATGATGCTTCTGCAGGAGCAATCAGGTAGTAAGTCGGGACATAGCTTTCAGTCATGTTGAGGTCAATTTCAACAAGAACTGCGCCCAATTCTTCTAATTTTTTCAGTGATTCTTCAACACGTGCTTTAACTGCGGCATCTAAACCAGCCACATTGAAGTATTGTTTTGGAATACCAATACGTAAGCCTTTAAGTGCTGTCGCATTGAGGTTCGCTACATAATCTTCAACCGCTTTATCCATAGAGGTTGAGTCTTTGGCATCGTGACCTGCCATCACATTCATTAAGTAAGCACAGTCTTCTGCAGAGCGCGCCATCGGGCCTGCCTGATCTAAAGAAGATGCATAAGCAATGATGCCGTAACGTGAAACACGTCCATAGGTTGGTTTAAGACCAGTTAAACCACAGAATGATGCAGGCTGACGAATTGAACCGCCAGTGTCTGTACCCGTAGCAAAAGGAGCAAGGTCAGCCGCTACAACGGCTGCCGAACCACCCGATGAACCACCTGGTACGTGATCTAGCGCCCATGGGTTTTTGGTTGCGCCGTAGAATGAACTTTCAGAGGTTGAACCCATTGCGAATTCGTCCATGTTCACTTTACCTAAAGTGACCAAACCTGCTGTTTTACCTTGTGCAACCACGGTTGCATCATAAGGTGAAATAAAGTTATCCAGCATTTTTGAACCCGCAGAGGTTTTAATGCCTTGAGTACAAAAAATATCTTTGTGCGCAACAGGCACGCCTGTTAAAGCTGTTGCTTGACCTGCCTGACGTAAGGCATCGGCAGCATCTGCCTGAGCCAATGCAACTTCATTGGTCACAGTCACATAAGAGCGTACTTGAGGATCAATTTTTGCAATACGTTTTAAATAATGTTCAGTCAGTTCGCGAGAGGAGAATTTGGCTGCCGCTAAACCCTCAGAGATTTCACGAATCGATAAGCGATGTAAATCTGTCATGAGAAAAATTCTTTTACCTTTTTATGAAGTCAAAATGTAACAGCCGAATAAATTATTCAATCACTCGTGGAACAAGGTACAAGCCATCCTGAACTGCAGGAGCAACAGCTTGATATTGTTCACGATGATTCTGTTCAGTTACCACGTCTTCACGTAATGGTTGCGGGTGGTCAAATGGACTTTTTAAAGGCTCTACGTCATCAGTATTAATGCCTTTTAAGCTTTCCATCATGCCTAAAATTTTATTTAGACTTTGAGCATATTCAGCCGATTGCGTATCATTGAGTTTAAGACGGGCAAGATTGGCAATTGCTGAAACTGTTTGTGCATTTAAATCTGCAGAATGCTGAGCATCCGAGGTAGACATAACATCACCTAAAATCAGTATTAATAAAAAATTTCAAAATATCGTGCGTTATAATAAGCGATTGACTTGTTCAACGCACCACATTTAGTTAAAGTTGCCAACTTGCGTCCACATAAAGTTTAATCGAGAACGACTCCGTGATTCTAAAACGACTAATTGGCTTGTTTTCGCCAGACCTAGCCATTGATTTAGGTACAGCAAATACACTTATTTATGCGCCAGGACGAGGCATTATATTAAATGAACCGACGGTTGTGGCAATTCGTCACAGCGGTTCACAGAAAATTGTTGCCGCAGTCGGTCTTGATGCCAAACAAATGTTGGGTCGTACCCCTGCAAATATTTCTGCAATTCGCCCTATGAAAGATGGTGTAATCGCTGATTTTGAAGTGACTGAAACCATGCTTAACCAATTTATTGGTAAAGTGCATGAAAAGCGCTTATTCCCACCTGCACCACGTGTAGTGGTGTGTGTGCCATGTAAATCTACCTTGGTAGAACGCCGTGCCATTCGTGAAGCGGTATTCAATGCGGGTGCTCGTGATGTCCGCCTGATTGAAGAACCGATGGCCGCTGCAATTGGTGCGGGTATGCCAGTTGAGCAAGCTTGTGGTTCTATGGTGGTCGATGTTGGCGGTGGTACAACAGAAATCGCCATTATTTCATTACAGGGTTGCGTGTATTCAGATTCATTGCGTATTGGTGGCGATGTGTTTGATGAGCAAATCATTAACTATGTGCGTAAGGCGCATGGCTGTGTGATTGGTGAAACCACAGCAGAAACCATTAAGAAAGAAGTTGGCATGGCATTGCCAGATGAAGGTGCTAAACCACTGGAAATTGAAGTACGTGGTCGTAACTTGGCAGAAGGTGTGCCACGTGCCATTACTGTAACTTCTGATGAAATTACCCAAGCTATTTCTGATCCGTTACAAAGCATTGTATCGGCAGTAAAATCTGCACTGGAACAAACTCCACCAGAACTTTCTTCCGATATTGCAGAGCGTGGAATTGTGCTCACCGGTGGAGGTGCGTTATTGCGTAACCTAGACAAGCTTTTGGCACAAGAAACAGGCTTGCCTGTGGTAGTTGCAGAAGAACCATTAACTTGCGTTAGCCGCGGTGGCGGCAAGGTCTTGGAATTCTTTGATAATCCAAACCACGATATGTTATTTGTTGGCTAATACATAGGATTCGGCGGTGCAAACAAATCTGTTTTCCAGACAACCGCCATCTTTTCGCTCTTTTATAATTGCGGTCATTACTTGCTTGGTCATCCTGTTCTTTAACTGGCGTGTCCCGCATGTAATTCAACCTGCACGTGATGTTTTGTATGCGGCATATAATCCAATTTATGCCTTTGCAAGCTATCCTGTATTGTCGCGAGAATGGCTAAGTCAACAAAGTAAGTCTGAAGCTCAATTGCGTCGTGAAAATACCGCGATGCAGGCAGAGCTATTACAGGCTCAAGTCCGTTTGCAAAAATTGTCTGAACTCTCTGCAGAAAATACTCGCCTGCGCGGTCTACTCGATACGCCTTTAATTATTGATGGACGCATGGAAATTGCCGAAGTGATTGGTACCGATGCCGATCCTTTGCGTCATATTATTGTGATTAACCGTGGTTCACAAAATCAGCTCAAAGTCGGGCAAACCGTTTTGGATGATAAAGGCATTATGGGGCAGATCATTGCGGTGTATCCACACAGTAGCCGTGTCATGTTGCTTTCTGACAAAGAGCACTCGCTTTCAGTGCGTTTGGAACATACAGGCATGCGCGCAATTGTGTCAGGTACGGGCGATTTGGGACGTTTGAAAATGGAATATGTACCGACCAGTGCCAATATTCAGGTTGGAGAAAAAGTCTATAGCTCTGGCTTGGGCGAGCATTTCCCTGCAGGGTATTTGGTTGGAAGCATTGCCAAAATCAGCCGACATAATTCTGGTGAGTTTGCACAAATTGATGTGATGCCTGCAGCACAATTGGCGGGTGGTCATCATGTGGTGGTGCTGTTCTCAGAATCTTTAGCGAAGGAGCAGCCAAATGCCAAACGCTAAAATTGGACAAACCCGACTCGGACAAAACAAGAATAAAGATCCACTATTTCCGATTATTTTTTCTGTAATTGCTGCATCTGTACTCATGGTGTATCCGCTGTCTTATACAGGCTCGGGTTGGCGACCATTGTTTATGTTGATGGTGACCTTGTTTTGGGTGCTTGGGCAACCAACTTGGTGTGGTATTTGGTTTGCCTTTGGTACAGGCTTGTTTGCAGACTTGCTCCTCGATGCACCTTTGGGCATGAATGCCCTAAGTTTTGTGGTGATTACTTTTGTGGCGCGTTTCCTGACTCGTGAGCGCCGTATTATGACGTTTGCGAATTTATGGGTCATTAGTGTAATCGCAATTTTGGCACACCTCGCCCTGATTTGGGTGATGCAAGTCATGGGTGGGATTCAGTTCCCATTTGCCCGTCATTGGCAACCTTTGCTGAGTAGTATTTTGCTCTGGCCTGTGCTGTATTATTTCTTGCGAAAATGGCGCATTTAATTCTTGCCTCAAGTTCACCGCGCCGTCGGGAACTCCTGCAACAGCTTGGGCTGGAATTTGAAATTTACAGTCCAGACATCGATGAATCTATTTTAGCGGGCGAAGATGTTGCCGTGTATGTTGAGCGGTTGGCATGTGCCAAAGCCGATGCGGTTTTACGGCTATTTCCTGATGCTATTGTGATTGCTGCCGATACCAGTCTAGGCGTAGATGGGCAGATTTTGGGCAAGCCAGAATCCAAAGCACATGCCTTTGCCATTTGGTCACAACTTTCTGGTCGAAAACATGATGTTTTTTCAGGGGTTTGTGTGCGTACAAAACAGAAAAAATCCAGTATAGTGGTACGTACACAGGTTGAATTTCAATCGCTTAGCCTAGATGATATGGAAAGCTACTGGGCAACAGGTGAGCCGATTGGAAAAGCGGGTGCTTATGCGATTCAGGGCATCGCAGCACGTTATATTCCGCGTATTGAGGGCAGTTATAGCAATGTTGTCGGCCTGCCACTCTATGAAACCGTACAGTTATTACAGACAGTTAAGGCACTAAATTAACTGCTGCACAAAAATTTTTATAATGTTTTGAGTTTTATTATGTCTGACGAGTTGTTGATTAACGTCACACCGATGGAGTGTCGGGTGGCGTTAATTCAAAACGGCACGGTCAATGAACTATTCGTTGAGCGTACAGCCAAGCGTGGTTTGGTGGGCAATATTTATAAAGGCAAAGTGGTGCGCGTGCTGCCAGGCATGCAAGCCGCTTTTGTCGATATTGGCTTATCGCGTACTGCTTTTTTACATATCAATGACATGATTTGGCCGCGCAGCCAACCTACACCGAATGTCTTTGAATTATTGCAGCCTGGGCAAATTCTGACCGTGCAAGTGATGAAAGATATGCTCGGTACTAAAGGTGCACGACTGAGTACTGATCTTTCCATTCCTTCGCGTTATTTAGTGTTAATGCCGTACGGTAGTCATATTGGCGTATCACAACGTATTGAATCGAGTGAAGAACGTGAGCGTCTACGCGGGATCATTGAAACCATTCAGGCTGAGCATAAACTGCCAGGCTCAGTGATTGTACGCACAGCAGCCGAAGGCGTCGATGAAGCGGCCTTAGTGCAAGATATGTGTTACTTGGCAAAATTGTGGGAATACATTCAGCGTAAACAAAAAAGCATTGCTGTGCCTTCTTTGATTTTTGAAGAGTTGCCGTTACCGCAACGCGTAATTCGTGATTTGGCGAATGATAACACCGCCAAAATTTATGTCGATTCTCGTGAAATTCACGCCAAATTAAAAGAATTTGTGGATGAGTTTGTGCCCAATATGCACAATCGCCTGATTCATTACCCAGGCGAGCGCCCACTGTTCGATTTATACAATGTCGAAGAAGATATTCAAAAAGCGTTGCAAACCCGTGTGGCATTAAAGTCAGGCGGTTATCTGATGATTGATCAGACCGAAGCCATGACCACCATTGATGTGAATACGGGTTCTTATGTCGGTGGTCGGACTTTAGAAGACACTGTTTTTAAAACCAATATGGAAGCCACGCAGGTCATTGCCCGCCAGTTACGTTTGCGTAATTTGGGTGGCATCATCATTATCGACTTCATTGATATGCAAGAAGTACAGCATCGTGATGAAGTCTTGAGTCAGTTTGAGCGTATGCTTGAACGAGATCATGCCAAGACCAAAATTACCCAAGTGTCTGAACTGGGCTTGGTCGAGATGACCCGTAAACGCACCCGTGAATCATTAGAACATTTACTTTGTGAAGCCTGTCCAACTTGTCAGGGGCGGGGATATGTCAAAACAGCAGAGTCAGTGTGTTACGAAATTTTTCGAGAAATTTTAAGATATGCACGCGCATTTGAATCACAACGTGGCTTTACTGTCGTTGCACACCCATCGGTGATTGACCGATTGTTAACTGCCGAAGCGCCAGCAGTGGCGGATTTAGAGCACTTTGTCAGCCGTGTGATTAAATTCCAGGTGGAAAATTTATATACGCAAGAGCAATACGATATCATTCTGAGCTGAAATTGTAACAGGATATCGCTAAACAGTTGTTACATCTGAAATTTTACTTTTTTGAGCGAATTCTCAATACTAAGCATACAGAGTAGCCAAAGCCGAACATCTCCCTCGGTTTAGCAAATGAGGTATGCCATGGGTATGAGTAAAGTTGTGATTCAAAAGAGTTTAAAAGTATTAGATCGTAAAGTGACACATAACGGTTATATTGTGGATGAGCAAGGTAAAGAAACTCAAATTACCACTGCAATGGTTAGCGCAGTTTGTCAGCAATTATTAAAACAGTGTCGTACTATTCAAAAATAAGGGGCAGCAATTGCCCCTTAATTGATTCTATTGAATTATTTTTCTGATGGATTGACGTATCAATCCACGATTTTATTGACCCCTTCAGGCGCATCAATAATCTGTTCAAAGCGCTGAATTTCATCTTCTAAGTGTTGCAATAAGTTTTGCATTTTCGGTAAGGCATGACGACAAGCAGTTAAACCAACTTCTAATTTGTCTAAATAGCTGGTCATGGTAATGTTTAAAGCTTGTCCATCTAACACGATTGAAGCAGGGTATAGTGCATCTAGCTTTGCACCATTCCAATACAAAGGTTCACGTGGGCCAGGTACATTGGAAATCACCAAGTTAAAGGCCTGACGCTTTGGCATAATGCCTGACAAAATATTTAAACCAGCAGCGCCGTAAACAAAAGCACTATAGTTCATAATTTGATTGGCATTCATGCGCTTAAAACGCTGCTTGGCATTTTGTACACTGCGGCGCACAATTTTTAAACGTTCAAGCGGATCTTCTTTGTGCGTACCTAAGTTGGCTAAAATCATGGTGATTCGATTGGATACTTCAGAATCGTCATCACGAATAGAGGCAGGCACCATTGCAATAAGAGGTTTTTTAGGTAATGCATATTGGCTGAGTAAGTACTCACGCAATGCGCCTGAGCAAATTGCCAGCACCACATCATTAATGGTTACGCCTAAAGCTTTGGCAATACGGTGCAAACGTGCAAACTCAAAAGATTGAGCGGCAAAACGACGTGAGGCGCTCACACGTTGGTTTAAGATGGTGCTTGGTGCTTGGAAGCTGGAGACATAATCAGGATTACGTCCCATATCTTTGGCAACAGTTTGTGATACTTCATAAACTGCGCGAGGGGTTGCTTCAAACTGACCTTTAACCCCACCAAAAATTTTCTTTAAACGGCTGACTTTCGGTTCTTTCAGGCGTTTAGCACGCGGACCTTCCACACACCAAGGCGGTACAATTCTTTTTGCATTTTCGTCGTGCGAAAGGGATTTTTCCACCAAACGCATGCCAGCAATACCATCTACCATGGCATGATGAATTTTAAAGAACATTGCAAAACGATTATCTTCAATGCCTTCAATAATATGGCAAGTCCATAAAGGTTTGGCACGATCAATCAGTGAACTGTGTTCTTGTGAAATATAAGTTAATAATTCACGAATACGGCCTGGTTTTGGCAAGGCGATATGACGGAAGTGATGATCGAGATCGAACTCTTCATCTTCATCCCAAAATAGACCATTGAGCTTATTGTTAAATGGTGCAATAGGCATCGACTTTGAATTGCGAATATCGGCAACCAAGTCTTGAATAAAAGTGTCTGGCGCATGTTCTGGAATTTGGAATAGGAATAATCCACCCACATGCATGGGCTGTTGACGTTTTTCGAGTGACAGGAAAATAAAATCAATAGGGTGTAATGGTCGCATATTGTGGATTGCCTCACTGCAATTTCTACGCCTGTTCTTTGCTGAATAGGCTTTTTAGAGTTATATAAGATTTAATTTCAGTATATCTTTTTTATCAAACAAATATAGTGGTTTTTGCGCCATCATCCGTCAATAAAAATCACAGTAGGTGGGTGATTTTTATTGACCTTAATAGGGTAATAGGGTGGAGATTATTTGAGATTTCCTGCATGCAGACCACATTCTTTGTGCGTAGCTTCTTCCCACCACCAACGACCTTCGCGTTCATGTTGGTTTGGGAGTACAGGGCGGGTGCAAGGTTCACAGCCAATCGAAATAAAACCTTTTTCATGCAAACGATTGTATGGAATTTCCATCATGCGAATGTAATTCCACACGTCACTACTTGACCAGTTTGCCAGTGGATTGTATTTGATTAATTGCTTGTTAGGACCTGAAAATCCTGCATCTGCTTGTACGACAGGAATATCTTGGCGTGTACCCGGACTTTGGTCTTTACGTTGTCCTGTAATCCAGCCATCTAGTGTTGCCAGCTTTTTGCGTAAAGGCTGAACTTTACGAATTCCGCAACATTCCTGATGTCCATCTTCAAAAAAACTAAATAAGCCTTTTTCTTGTACCAATTGTTGGACTGTTTCGGTTTCAGGAAAGCAAATTTCGATCTCAATATTATAATATTTGCGTACAGTTTCTAAAAATTGATAGGTTTCAGGATGCAAACGTCCTGTATCTAAACTAAATACACGAAATGGCAAACCTAAATTAGACGCCATATCAATCAGTACCACATCTTCTGCGCCAGAAAAAGAAATTGCAACTTCACCCTGCTGATTCAAAGCAAGTTTTAAAATCTCGCTAGGCGATTTGTCTGCATATTCGGTTGCGAGTGCATCAACGATATCTATAGTTGGAATGGTGGTCATTATATGTTCCTAGCATTCGGCTTGGAGAAGCTAATCTTACTGAATTAAGCGCTTATTTTAATAGAATTGTCAAAACTCTATTATCACTAAAAAATAAATGCTTATGAACTAAATAGATTTAAAAAGAACAAGGCAAAAACCGAATCTTCGGCTATGATAGGGAAAAATTTTTACAGGTATTTTGGGAGAACCCATGGAAATCGTATGTCTTGATCTTGAAGGTGTGTTAGTTCCAGAAATTTGGATTAACTTTGCTAAAAAAACTGGCATTAAAGAACTTGAAGCAACTACACGTGATATTCCAGACTACGATGTGTTGATGACTCAGCGTTTAAATATTTTAAAGCAGCATGGCTTGGGCTTAAATGATATTCAGGCCGTGATTGCAGACATGGGGCCATTCCCGGGCGCGAAAGAGTTTGTAGAGTGGGTGAGCACACACTTCCAATTGATTATTCTTTCAGACACGTTCTATGAGTTTGCACATCCGTTGATGAAGCAATTGGGCTGGCCAACCATTTTCTGTCATAAATTAGAAACAGATGAAAATGGCATGATTACAGCATACAAATTGCGTCAACCCGACCAAAAGCGCCAGGCGGTTAAAGCATTACACGGTTTAAATTTCCGTGTAATTGCTGCAGGTGATTCGTATAACGACACCACGATGCTAGGTGAAGCGGACAAAGGTTTCTTATTTGATGCACCTGATAATGTGATTGCAGAATTCCCACAATTCCCTGCAATTCATGGTTATGCAGCATTAAAAGAAGCAATTCGTGGTGCTTCGGTACGAGATATTCCAGCTTAATTTGAAGCTGAATACAATAAAGGGCATCATTTGATGCCCTTTGTTTTTATGCGATATTAACAGTGCATTGATTTAGAAGCGGTAGCCAATATTTAATCCATATGCAACAGCGTAATTATTTTCAAACTTGCCTGCTTCCGTGTGTGCACCTGTGACGGCATCAGCATCACCTAACCAGAAGTATTTAAATCCTGCACCAATGAAATAATTTTCGGTAGGTGAGTAGCGAACACCTGTACCCACACTCCAGTAGCCTTCAGTTGGACCTAAGGTCGTAACAGGGTTGCCGGCACCAGAATCCCAGCCTACAGATACATTACCACCCCAACGATCATTGAACTTACGTCCTACACCAACAGTTGCAGAAATTTGGTCATCTTTATAGTCAATAAGGTTAAATCCATTGGGTTTGGTGGGTACATAACCAGCTTGGCCTAATATTTGAGTAAGCTTGCCAAATTTGTATGGTTGTACTTTAAAATTTGACCAGTCCACCCAGCGAAGGTTTGCAAATGCAACGGTGTTCGCCATAATTCCCGTTTGGAAATCTAGATTGACAGATTGTGGTGTTGTTAGTTGTGTTTTACCTGTAGTAGAACTAATTTGCGTCATAGTTGCATCTAGTGTAGGGATTTGGGTAAATCCTATTGCACCAAAGTTTTCATAAGCAGTCATTTCATGCTCAATTTCAGAGCGGTAAGTAACAGAAGCTTTAAGTGCGATTTCAGGGATTTGATAAGCAACACCCGCTAACCAACCCACAGACTCATCTTCACCTGTTTTAAAATCATAACCATTAAAGGCTGAATATGCAGTACCACGTAAAATAACAGTACCATCTACTGTCTGATATACAGCACCAGCATATAGATTCCAATTTTCATTAGGTTGATAACCCACTAACAGGTTTAAATTTTGGGTATCAACCACAACAGAAGTACTGCCTTGAAATGGTACAGGTCTACTTTCAACAAAATTATTGTTCCCAAAATATTCAGCATCGGCGCCAAAAGGTTGATCGTAAATTAAACCAATCGACACTTTGTTAGTTGCTTGAACTTTTAATGCAGCGTGTGGGAAGTAATAATCACCTGCCATGTCATCTGCTTGGTGTTTATCTTTGTCTTGACCAGATACATTTGGATCTAAAATAGAAATACCTGCTTCTGCATAATTACCCGGTTGTAAAAATGCAGCAATAGATTGACCGGAACGGTCTAAACCAGCAGCAAGCGCAGGTGTAAGTGGGAGAGTGCTAAGTAAAATAGCCGAATAAATTCTATTGAGCTTCATGGTCGTTCCCTGATGCTTTATGTAACAAAAAGTGCAGGAAAAGTAACACATTTGAAAAAAGAGTAAATGCTCAATTTCGCAGAATAAATGAACTGAATAAGTTATAAATAGCAGTTGATTAGAGTAAAAGTACTATTTTAAAGTCTTAAGTAAATGAATTTTATTAAATAATTTATTAGGGTGATGTTTGGGTAAATATGAGTTTAATTGCTTTAAATTTAAACATTAGTTAACACTTGTATAAAAACGAGTAGTTTTAAGTGCAAAAAAAGCCACCCCCGAAGGGTGGCTCTTTTGAAAAAAATTGAATTAGAAGCGGTAACCGATTTTTAAACCGTATGCCCATGCATCGTTGTCTTCAAACTCTGCAACATAATCAGAACCGCCTGCTTGAGCACCAGTTTGGGCTTTTGCATCACCTAACATGAAGTATTTTACACCACCTGCAATAAAGTAGTTTGGAGCAGGTGAGTATTGAACCCCTAAGCCAACGTTCCAATAACCTTCAGTAGGACCAAGAGTTGATACAGGGTTACCTGCGCCAGAGTCCCATCCTACAGACACGTTACCAGCCCATTGGTCATTTAATTTGCGACCAACACCTACAGTTGCAGAAATTTGGTCATCTTCATATTCAACTAGATTAAAGCCATTAGGACGTTGAACTAGAGGACCTACAGCCTCACTTACAAGACCAAATTTATGTGGGCGGATCGAGAATTTAGACCATTCTACCCAGCGTAAGTTTGCAAATGCCACAGTATTTGCCATGATTCCAGTTTGTAAATCTAAATTTACAGACTGTGGCGTAGTAATAGTGGTTTTACCTTCTGAAGTTGCGATAGCACCTGCTGCTGCCGCACCATTCGGTAATAAAGCTAATGCCTTAAGTGTTGGTAGTGTTTCTCGCACATTAACATCGTGATCAATTTCTGAACGATATGTCAAAGATGCTTTTAAGGCAATTTCAGGAATTTGGTATGAAACACCAGCTAACCAGCCCATTGCACTATCTTCAGGGATTGATGCATCATAACCATTGAATAGGCTATATGCTTGTCCACGAAGTGCTACATTACCTTTAATGGTTTGGTAAACGGCACCACCATAAATATTCCAATTTTCAGTAGGTTGGAAGCCAGCAATAAAAGAAAGGTTTTGTGTATCAACTTCTACGCTGGTATTTCCTGTTCCTAATAGGCGATTTACGTCAGTCAAACCAGCATCAACTGCTTGAGTCACCGCATTTTGAACATTTTGAGTGATTGCAGCTGTAACGCCATTTTCAATCGTTGTCATCGCAGCAGTATTACTACGAATTACAGACTCTGCAATTGCTTGAGTAGGGGCAGCACCACTTGCAACAAGTCCAGCAGCTTGGGCTGAAACAGTACTATCTATGCCTGCTTGTAGATTTTGAGCTAATGCTCCAGGAAGATTTGCTGCAACTTGTGTATCAATGGTGGTTTGACGAATCCCAGCCAAAGCTTCAGGTGCTAGAATTGTATTGGTCGCATCTGAAACGAAAACATTGTTACCAGTATAAGCAGCATCAGCACCATATGGTTGATCGTATAAAATACCAAATGAGAAGTTTTTTGTTGGTTGAAGTTTTAGGGCTGCGCTAGGGAAATAATAATCGCCTGCCATATCTCCAATACTACGACGAGTATCACTTGTGCCTGCTTCTTTACCAGAAACATTTGGATCTAATACAGAAATACCTGCTTCAAAATAGTTGCCCGGTTGTAAGAACGCAGCAATAGATTGACCAGAACGATCTAGAGCTGCAGCAAAAGCACCTGTCATTGGTACAGTTGCTAAAATCATTGCTGTGCTTAGTGCTTTTAATTTCATTATACATTTCCCTTGGGCTATAAAGTCTTTTATGACAGTTTTTGTTGATGCTTTAAGCTTTCATTTAGGATGATTTCGACTTGTGCAAACCGAGACCATTTGTTACTCCATGTGACAAAAATATCACAATTAAAATAAGAGTAAATGCTCTAGAAAAAACTCATCAGTATAAAAATTAAACCAAATAGAGTATTTGTTCTAATAAAGAGGTGTTTTTTATCTATTAGTATTTGATAAATAAGAAATAAAATTAATAAATTCGCATTTGGTAGGGTGTTTTTGATTGGTTAAAAAAAATACTATTTTTATTCTAAAACCCATTGTTGCTCTGCATATTTAGCAACAATGGGACAGATCAACGTGTGGTTTTTCCAAGCTTTGCCAATAAAATAACAGGAATAAGACCGACCAATACAATTAGCAAGGCAGCCACAGCACCATCTTCATAGGTTCCTCTAGAAGCTTCTGCATACAATTGGGTAGCGAGTGTTTCCATATTTAGAGGACGGAGCAATAAAGTTGCTGGCAGCTCTTTCATGCAGTCTACAAAAATTAATAAAGCTGCAGAAATAATGGCAGGACGCAATAATGGCAAGTGCACACGCCATAAAATCGCAAAGCTGTTTTGTCCTAAATTACGTGCAGCATCATCAAAAACACCATGAATACGGTTATAGCCTGACTCAATGCCACCTACTGAAATAGCTAAAAAACGCACAGCATAAGCATAAATAAGGGTAAAACTAGTGCCGAGGAATAATAAACCTGTGTGTATCCCTAATTTAAATTCTAAAAAGTCGGCAATGGTATGATCAATTTTACCCAAAGCCAGCATGAGACCAATCGCTAAAACGGTTCCTGGAATGGCATAACCTAAGCTAGAAATGCGGCTAAACCAGTTATGTTTGCTAAAACGTGCAGCACTAACAATAAAGAAGCCAATCAAAATGGTGACGATGGTGGCAATACTGGCAAGCGTCAGTGTGTTGATGGATGCTTGGATCAGATAATCTGAGAACCCTGCATATTGAATACGTTTATAGGATTCGACCAATAAATGACTGGTTGGAATTAAAAAGCCAATACAGACAGGAATTAAACCTAAACCCAATAATAAAAGTGCTTTAGTACCTTTGACCGATTGTGCAGGCATTAAACGGCTGCGTTGTGCAGAGTTCATATAGCGCTGTTTACGTCGACCTAAACGTTCCACCAAAACCAATAAGGTAATGATCATCAACATGAAAATGGCAATTTGCGCTGCGCCAGCCAAGTCAGATTGATTAGTCCAGGTTGAATAAATCGACAAAGTTAAGGTTTTAATGCCTAAAAATTCTGTTGCACCAATATCATTAATGGTTTCCATTAAAACCAGACTAGTGCCCACAGCAATTGCAGGACGTGCCAGTGGAATTGCAACACGTAAAAACACTTGATCGGGTTTTAATCCTAATGTACGTGCAACCTCAATTAAACTGGCTGATTGCATCAGAAACATTGCACGGGTGCTTAAATACACATACGGATACAGCACAAAGCTAAGCAAGAAGATGCCGCCCCAAACGGTACGAATATTAGGAAACCAAAATTGTTGTAATTCTAAATTAAACCCATCCCGCAGGATACTTTGCACAGGACCAATGGGGTGCAAAATGTCGATATAACTATACGCAATAATATAAGTTGGTACGGCTAAAGGCAGCAGTAAGGCCCAATCTAAAAATGCACGACCTCGGAATTGATACGCTGTTACAATCCATGCGCTGCCTGTACCAATCAGGATGGTGAGAATACCCACACCCAACGTAAGCGTCCGCTGAATCCCATACCTATTTTTTAATTCGATTTAGGTTTCCAGCGGTGTGGTAGCAATTCTTCAATTTGGGTCACTTTGTGTGTCGGTAACCTTTTCAGCACATCACTTAAATAGGCATACGGATCCAAGCCATTCAGCTTTGCTGACTGGATTAAAGTCATGATATTCGCCGCTCGCT
>NZ_JAYFSK010000034.1:0-28579 GCF_041464035.1 Acinetobacter sp. AL9
TCAACAATACAAAAAATTTCTGTAAAATCGTACATGGTAGTTAGAGCCCTTGGGTTGTGTCGTAACTTTCTAAATGGCTCTAACTACCTTTTTTTCAAGGGCTTTTCTTATCCGTAATTCGGGTTATCTAATAATGTCCATGATTTTAACCAAAGCAGATAGACAATCTATTCATTAAAGATAGCTCATCACCGAAAGACCTTTTGGGATTAACTCATAAATTGCGGCTGTTCATCCACAATTTCGGCATGCCATTCATTGACCTGCTTTTCCAACAAGCCAAATAATGCCGCCTGAATCATGTGCTGTGCCACAACAGCCGTCTGATCGCCCAATATGGCTTTGACTTCGTCATTGAACTGGATTTTGACCAATGGCTCTTTCTCTGAGCCTGCATTACGCAATGCCAACTCGCCACCTTCAAGCTGAACCAGCTCTAAAATTGCTTCCTGATTACCAAATAATTCTTTCAATTGCTCTATAGACATATATCCTCCATGCTCGACATGGCGGCAAAGGCGCTTGCACTTTGCATCGTTCAGAATATTTATATCGGGCTGATCAGATTTTTTTCAAGGGCGTTTGGTCGGCTTAAAATTCCACCATTTCATTACGAAAACCATCAATCAACTGGGTTAAGTCACGATGCCATTCGCGCAAAATTTTCGTATCTGGTAGCCATGCTTGCGGAGATTGCGTGACTTTAATAATCAAATTGGATGACGTTTCCTGTTCAGGTTCTGGTGCACTTGGCTCGGGCGTGTACTGACATAAACGATAAGCGCTCTTTAACTCTGCAATAAAACCCGATTTGCTCAGTTGCTCCAAAATTGCCACTTCAGGGGAAATCTGCCCTTTGGCTGCCATCAATTCTTCAATTGATTTAAGGGTTGGATTACTGTCATTTAAACGATAATACCGCACCAATTCCTGCAAAAAAGCCAGCACCGCGCCATTTAAATGAAACACCGCAGCTTCACGATGTGCCTGCGCTTGCTGAACATGCTCGGTTTGCTCGGCCTGCTGACATGAAAGACGGGCGAAATATAATTTCTGATTGGTACGATCTGCATGAAAACGAGCAACACGGGACATGAGCATTTCCTCAATTTAGCGTTCTAAGAAGCTTAGATTAAACCGATTTTCCTGCAACACCCAATAAAAAATACACTATTTTTACTGCGATAAAATCGCGCACCAATGCAGTGCCAATCTCGTATTTTTACTAAAAATCACGCATAAAAAAGGAGCATTTTTTGCTCCCTTTGAACTATTTTGATGCAGGCTTATCTTCTGCTGCTTTGACACGTATTCCATGACCATGCAGACGCAAAGTATTCAGCGCTTTAATGGCTTTTACTGCCTCACGTGCATGTGGCATTTCTACAAATGCAAAACCTTTAGATTTTCCTGTTGCAGCATCCAACACCAAATTACAAGATTCTACAGTGCCATATTCCTGAAAAAGTTTTAACAATTCTTCTTCAGTAACAGTACGCTCTAAACTACGAACTAAAATTTTCATCTTACAACCTTAAAATAGGCAAAAAACATCAAAAAGCACTCGCCTACTCTACTTTTTGCAGGAAACCATGTGGCATAGTTTAATCGAGATCTATACCAAAATCTAAATTAATCGCTTGGCGTTCCACCAAGGCACTTTTCACAGTTTGCTGACGGGTACGGTGATGAGTTTCCATCGCACACAACTGCCGTGTCAGATCACTCAAAAAATAACTGTCCAGTTTGCGCCCTTGTTCATCTACCGTATCACGCGCCCATAAATTAAAATTTTGCTTGGTTAAAATCAGTTCATTTTGGGCACGGGTCAAAGCCACGTACAGCACTCGACGTTCTTCTTCAATATCATCAAAACTGCCCTGCGCCCGTGCATGCGGGTACTGCCCTGCAGTCACATTCGCCACATAACAGACTTTTTGCTCCGTACCTTTGGCAGAGTGAATGGTGATTAAAGTGACCACATCGGTATCAGACTGGCGTTCAATTTCAGAAATAGACACAGGATCGAGCACATATTCTTCTAAAAACTCACTTAACTGCGCATGCTTACCCGCCAGTTGTTGCACCAACTGAAAATCACCCTGACGACGATTCCAGTCTTTTTTATAGTTATCAGTCAATTGTTCCTGAATCGCTTCAATGCCTAAACCGACGCAAGCCGCAACTTCATGGCGTAAGACATCCATTTGCTTCATGATCAATAAAGTTTTTTCTGGCAAGCGTCCAAATTTTTCCAGCTTTTCAATCACCTTATCCATTGTCGGTTCAAGTAACAATTGCTGCGCCAACTTACTCGCACCGACATCACCCACGCCATTCCATAAAGTGAGAAAACGCATCCATGCAATATCATCTAAAGGATTGGCAATAACGCGCAATAAACTAAGTAAGTCTTTCACATGCGCAGTTTCCAAGAGCTTCATGCCGCCAATAAAACGATACGGCACACTTGCCGCAATACACGCGGCTTCAATATGTCGCGCTGCAAAACTCGAACGCACCAAGACCATGTGATCTGACCACGGCGCGCCTTGCAAGAAATGTCGCTCTTTAATATCAATCGCAATCCATTTGGCTTCATCAAATTCATTCGGGAAAATATGCATTTTGGGTTTGATGCCATCACCACGATGCGCCTGCAACCGTTTGTTATAGCGAATCTCACTTTGATCTAACAACCAATTGGACAGGTCTAAAATTTCCTGCGTAGAACGGTAATTTTGCTCTAATTTGAAAATTTGAGCATTGGGTACGCGCTCTGTGAAATGATGAATATTTTCAAAATCTGCACCACGGAAACCATAAATCGATTGTGCATCATCGCCCACACAAAACAAACTGACCCGATCTTTTAAAGGCTCAAGCAAAGCCCATTGCAAAGGATTGGTGTCCTGCATTTCATCGACCAGAAGATGCTGACAAATTGACGCGACATAATCGACCAGACCTTCCGACTGCGCCAATGCCGATGCCACCACAGCCAAAATATCGTCATAATCGAGAAAGCCACGTGCACGTTTACGGCTTTCGTATTCCTGCATAATTTCAGCAATTTGATCTTTTAATGCCAAATATTCAGGCTGTTGCTTTTCTAAAGCCACACTCAGTTTTTGACGGGTATTCCGCGCAAAAGAATACAAATCACATAATTCTTGAGGCTTAGGCAACTGACTTGGATTTTTCTTATCATCTTTTCCGCGAATGAGGCGAAACATCATCAACTGATCATCACGATCAATAATAGAAAATTGTTCCAAGCCAAAAGCTTTAGGAATACGTCGTAACAAGTACATACAAAAAGTATGAAAGGTCGAAGCACGTAAGCCTTTGGCTTGCTCGCCCAGTGCCAACTCCACCCGTGCGACAATTTCACTCGCCGCACGGCGGGTAAAGGTCAAAATTTGAATTTGATTGGCTGGAATACCTTGATCAATCAAGTACGCTGCACGTGCCACAATGGTTTTGGTTTTGCCACAGCCTGCGCCAGCCAAGACCAGACTATGTTGATATGCTGTCGTGGCTGCTTGTTTTTGCTGGGGATTCAATTCATCAATTAGGCTGGCTAAACTCATAGTGACTCATCGTACTGGGTGGATGAATAGTTTAACAGATCGGTTTAGGAATAAACCCATGAATATAAATGGCTCGGTTCATGCCTAAACACATACTTTTACACAAGCTCTATTGTAGAGATGTGGATAAGTACATGCTTATCCACATTATTTCCAGCCCAATTCTATGGCAGTGATTTCGTTAATACGTGTCTGTTGTAACGATTCAGGCATTTTACTTTTGCTTTGCGAAAGTGGCACATAACCCGCCATCAGTTCAGCCTGTCGTTGTGGATACAATGGTTGCTGATTTGGGTCTGCATAACCAATCGGATAAATCGGCTGACCTGTGCTCAAATCGTATTTATCTGTGGCACCAAAGGTATGCAGTAATTCATGCACCATCACCATCGTATTACGCTGACTGTGCGCAGCAGAAGCAAATAAATTCACCGAGCCAATTTTGCCTTTTTGCAAAGCGGTGGAATGCTTCAAAATTTGAGTTTGACTCGGATCATAATAATTCAGGTACAGCGTCACTGTTGCTGTACCATCACTGCTTTGTCGTTGCTGCCAAGCGTAAAAGCGGAACTTTAAACTCCAAAGTACAGTGCTAAGCAGCGATGCCTGCTCAGGCACTTTCGGTGGCAACTGCTTTAATTCTCGCCCCTGCTTGAAATAGAGCGCAAGCGGTTGCCCACGATACTGCAAAGAAGCTTGTTTTAGATAGTCTTGAGCAGAATTTAAATTATTGATATTTAATGTATTGATATAGTTTTGGGTGTTTGATCGTCCATCGGCATTGATTGGGTGTAACAATACGATGATGGGCTTATTCCAGTCTTGGCTCTGATCACGCCAAGCATTGACTGCAACGACCAGCAAAACCAGCAATAAGCATAAAATTCGGATTTTTTTCCACATGAATTAGGACAACATTAAGACATCAGCTTGCCGACTTTAACACGATTGTGATCACTGGAAAATTCCAACCAACCACTGTGTATTGAAAGTATAGCTGACTGTGTATTTTCAAATCCCTGATTTTGAATATTAAAGTAGGGATCATTTTGTTCGATATGTTGAATAATCTCGGAAATTTTTGCCCAACCTGCCTGATCTGCAAGTTGCTGAATGGTTTTTTGGACAAGTTTGACAAACGTACTAAAACTACGCTTTCTCAAATACATCTGACTGCCCTGTAATTTGGTTTCAAATAAACCCAAGGCTTTAATTAAACCAGAGAGTTTATCGTAACCATAGTTTCGGGTGTCAAAGTCGGGCTTGACCGAGCTGATATACGTACCAATTGCCCCTAAATAAGCCCAACCACTATCATCGGCATTTTCTTTGACCGCTTTATAAATCAGGTTCAAGGTGTATTTATCTATGCTGAGTGCAACATCGGTAACTTTATTATTTTTCCCTTTCTGATCAGATTCTTCTGCTACCGCAGCTTTTTCAGCTTCGGACACCAAGTTTTCTACATAAATAAATTTATCGCAGGCTTTACGAAAAGCTTCAGGCGTATTACTACGCCCAAAACCATAAACGATTAAACCACTTTCACGAATGCGAGAGGCTAAAGGCGTGAAATCACTGTCGCTAGATACAATACAAAAACCATCTAAAGCACCGCTATACAACAAATCCATGGCATCGATAATTAAAATCATATCGGTGGCATCTTTGCTTTTGGTATAAGCAAATTGCTGTACAGGCGTAATGGCGTGCGGTAAAAGTACATCACGCCAATTTTTTAGACTTTCGCTGCTCCAGTCACCATACACGCGCTTTACACTGGCGATGCCATACTTCGCCACTTCTTCCAATACAGACTCAATCGAGTTGACCGATGAGTTATCTGCATCGATTAAAATGGCGAATTTTTTTGGCTTCAACTCCATAATAGATCGTGTTAAGCCTCAACCCATTTACCATCTTGGTAAACCAATGACCATTTGGTTTGTTTGCCTTCAGGCGTTTCCGAACCAATATATTGCGCTTGATTCTTACGGCTGAATTTCACTAATGTTGGATTACCCTCTGGGTCTGCATCAGGTGCTTGCAAAATAAATTGATATTTTGGATCAAGCTGTTCTGCAACAGTACGCAATTCCACGACTTTCGGCGCACGGGTTTCACGTACTTTCGGGAACTTACTGGCTGCCAAAAACAAGCCTGCTGCACCATCACGCAACACAAAGAAATCATCGTGTTTGGTTGAGCGTAAATGTTCCATTTTAATTGGATCAACACGCGGTGGCGCAGGCTGACCATTCTTGAGTACTTTACGTGTGTTTTCACAACTGGTGCAGGCAAAATAAGGGCCAAAGCGACCTGTTTTCAACTGCATTTCGCCATCACACTTGTCGCACGGAATGGTTGGGCCATCATAGCCTTTAATTTTGAACTCGCCTTCTTCTAGCTCGAAACCTGCACAGTCTGGGTTATTCCCGCAAATATGCAGTTTACGACCACCATCAATCACGTAACTATCCATAGCCGTTTCGCAAATTGGGCAGCGTTTTTTAGACATCAAATCTGCAGTTTCAGCGGCATCATCATCCGACAATGCGGCAAGCGACTCGACAGGAGTCAGGTTCAAAGTTCCCTTGCAACGTTCTTTTGGTGGCAAGTTATAGCCTGAACATCCCAAGAAAACCCCTGTTGTACCTGTACGAATCTGCATTGGACGTGAACATTCTTTACAATGCACGGCATCAACTTCTACAGGGAGATTACGGCGCATGCCTTGTTCGCCCTGTGCATTGGTCAAACGCTGTTTGAAGTCACCATAAAAACTGTTGAGTAAGTCTTTCCAGTCACGTTCACCATCTGCAACCTTATCTAGCTGACCTTCCAAGTCTGCTGTAAAGTCGTAGTTCATCAGATTATTAAAACTTTCATCCAGGCGGTCTGTAACAATCTCACCCATTTTTTCGGCATAAAGACGACGGTTTTCCAGTTTGACATAACCACGGTCTTGAATAGTTGAAATAATCGCAGCATAGGTCGATGGACGTCCAATACCTTTTTTCTCAAGCTCTTTCACCAAAGAGGCTTCGGTAAAACGCGCAGGTGGTTTGGTAAAGTGTTGCGATGGATCAAGCTTTACTAATTTAAGAATTTCACCGACTTTAACTGCAGGCAGTAACACATCATCATCCGATTTGTTTTGCCCACGCACTTTGGTAAAGCCATCAAAAACTAGCGTACGACCTTTGGCTTTTAACTCGACACCATTGGCATCAACCAAAATGGTCGATGATAAATATTCGGCTGGTGTCATTTGGCAAGCGACGAACTGACGCCAAATCAGATCATATAAACGCTGTGCATCGCGCTCTACACCCACCAAACTGTCGCCTTTAAGCGCAACATTAGATGGACGAATCGCTTCGTGCGCTTCTTGTGCGCCTGCTTTATTGCCATAACGATTTGGTTTAGCAGGCAGATATTTTTGACCAAACTCCGCTTCAATATGCGTACGCACCATATTGACCGCGTCATCACTCAGGAAGGTCGAGTCTGTACGCATATAGGTGATAAAACCTGCCTCATACAAACGCTGTGCTAGCATCATGGTTTTCTTGACTGAAAAACCAAGACGGGTACTCGCAGCCTGTTGCAGCGTTGACGTGATATACGGCGCACTTGGGTTGACTTTGGTCGGCTTATCTTCACGTGCAGATACGGTGTATTGCGCATCTTTAATCAAGTTCAGTAAAGCATCGGTTTCAGCTTTGTTGCGTAACTTGAGGGTTTTACCCGCTTGCTTAACCGCTTCTAGACGAATGTCATCTTTTTCAGATTTAGTATCTGCAAAGACTTGCCAATATTCTTCGGGTACAAAGGCGCGAATTTCACGCTCGCGCTCCACAACCAGCTTCACCGCAACTGACTGCACTCGTCCTGCCGATAAACCACGGGCAATTTTTTCCCAGAGCAGTGGCGAAATCATAAAACCCACCACGCGATCTAAGAAACGACGTGCCTGTTGGGCATTGACTTTGTTGGTATCTAAACGCGCAGGATGCTTAAAGGCTTCTTGAATCGCATTTTTGGTAATTTCGTTAAACACGACACGTTGATAACGTGAGTCATCTCCACCAATGACTTCTTTTAAGTGCCACGCAATCGCTTCCCCTTCACGGTCCAAGTCCGTTGCGAGATAGACTTCATCGACCTGCGATGCCAGTTTTTTTAATTCAGCGACTACATTTTCTTTGCCTGGCAGCACTTCATAGTGTGCTTTCCAGTCATGTTCAGGATCAACCCCCATACGGTTGACTAATGCTTGTTGAGCTTTTTCAGCTTTCTGAGCCTCGGTCAGTTTGGTTCGGGTGGTGGTTTTCTTTTCTGTGGTTTTTGCGCCACCACTGGTTGGCAAATCACGCACGTGACCGACCGAAGACTTCACAATGTAGTCCGAACCAAGATATTTATTGATTGTTTTCGCTTTTGCAGGCGACTCCACAATCACTAAGGCACGTTTGTGACCAGCTTCAGATTTGGCTGCAGTGCTTTTGGATGTGGACCGAGGAGCGTTCGCCATAAGTAACCGTATTTCCTATTTAATGGTTTAAAAATTAACGTTCAGCCAAGCTATGTAAAAAGGCTTTCATCTCATCTAATTGAGTTGCGCGAAGATCGGCTTCTTCATCCCAATAGATTCCTACACAGTTTGCCTGCATATCAATAGCATAAATGCCCTTTAATGCAATGGGTAAGCCTTGGAATTTCTCATCGCCATGCAACAGTTCTAGCTTTTGGTCTGTCACTAAAGCACGCATTAACGGTAAACGTGCATCGGCAATGAGTACACTGTAATACGCCACCATACTGGCACGTGATTCCGTGGCTTTCGGGATTTTTGTCCAGTCAGGCGCAACCACCAAACGAGGGTGTAGTCCCATTTTTCGGGCTTTTTCACGCATCAATCCTAAAGCTTTTTCTCTTGGGCTGACACGCAGACCAAAAATAGAGCCCATCACAAATATAATGATGGCAACGGCAACCCAAATTCCAGTATTTTCCATAGTACAACCTTTCTATTCTTATATTAGAGTTGCATAAGCACAATATAAAACGCAAGATTAAAATAAGCTGTGATTTATTTATTTCAAGTGTTTTAGTCTATCTGCCTACAAACAGCTTAAAATCGTCTTACGTGAAAAGGCATCATTTTCAAAACTTTAAATGGTTGATAAATGATGACTTAAATCAGTCGTATCGATAAAAAACTATCTTGCAGATGGGTTTTAAATCGACTCATGCCATTAATCGAAAAATTCTAAAACTTAGCTTAAAAACATCTCATGACTATATAGCACTTCATGTCCATTCCAATAAATATAGCCTTTTTCAATCAGTTCTTTGAGCAATAAACGAATATCAGATTTTGGAAATAACCGTTCCAGCAAATCACGCAATTCATAAATATCTTTTGGTTTTTCACCTTTTAGCTCACGTAACTTTTTGGCAACTTCCCATTGCACAGGGTCAATTTGGCTAAAGTTTTTAAACAAACTGTGCTGAGGATGTGGCTCTACGGCTTCAGTTTGCGCCACGATTGTAGAAGTGACTGTCGCCTCTTGCGTAGATTCTTCCACAGCATCCAAGTCAAGTTGAACCCACTGCTTCAGTACTTTTTTACGAAAGCTAATTTGCTCATCCACCCGCTTTACAATTTTCAGGTTCATCAACATACCAACCACATGCTGCACTTTGTCTGCCTCAAGTTGCAAAATATTGGCAATCGAGTTTTTTAAAGCCTCTACGTTAGTTGGCTTGCCTGACATTTTTGCCAACGCATCACAATACTTTTTTACCAACAGCAATTCAGGTTTGTTGCGAATTGCCATTGGGCTTGGTAAACGATTTTTGCTTTTCCCAGACTGTATTTCAGGCTGAATATGAATCAGGTGACAGGCAATTTCAGATGCTTGCAACATTTCCATTAAAATCTGAATACTGTCAGCCGCAGAAATCACTTCAACTTGTGTTTCTGGCTCTAGCAGTGCCATCAGTTGCCCAACTACCACTGCATATTCAAACTCTTTAAACTCTGCGCGCGGGCTGTCTAAAATCATAAGTTGACCCGTACTGATCCAGCCAGCGAGTTCAGTTAAATCCTGCAAGTTATATTCAAATTTTCCTGCACAATTAAACAGATACACACTCGGATGATGCTCAATAATTTCTCGCAACAAAGTCGCGGTAGGCAGGTTGTTTTCAAGGTCAAGTAATACAACTTTAGAGGACATAAACTTTAGCGGACACAATAGGGTTTAAAAGATTCAGGCACAGCAGCCGAGCATTACAGCGGGAAGTACAGCAAAGGTCAAATTAAAATCAGCACGGAAACCAATACCGTTGATTAAGTACGATTGATTAATAGTGTGGTGGGCGATTGGTCATCGGGTCAAATGGTGCAATCCCATCCGACAAATCTGCCGACTCTACCCGCTGATATAACAACTGCATTTGTTTCTTTAAATCAGCAATTTCCAGACTTTGATGAACCACTTGTTCATTCAATTGCTCAACTAAATCGTCCAAAAATGCAATTCGCACTTGCAAATCTTCAATGGGTGCGGAAAATGACGCCTGATCATCTATACTTTGTTTAGTCATTTCAAATCCTCATTTGAGATTTTTTAGGAAACACTATGGCCTATATTACTTTAAGGGATGTCCAACTCGCATTTGGTGGACCTGCCTTGCTCGACGGCGCGAATTTTAACCTAGAACGTGGCGAACGAGTGTGTTTGATTGGCCGTAATGGAGAAGGTAAGTCTACTCTACTTAAACTGATTGAAGGAAGTTTACTGCCCGATGCAGGTGAAGTGTCTATTCAAAATGGCATCACCATTGCCATGTTGGCGCAAGATGTACCGATGGATTCAGGCAAAGTCGCCGATATTGTTGCCGATGGTGCAGGTGAAGCCGCTGCAGCATTAAAAGCCTATCACGAAGCTAGTGATGCCTGTGTATTGGGCGATATGGATGCCTGTGACCGTATGGGGAACTTGCAACATAAGCTAGATCAGCTTGATGGCTGGGCGCTAGAAAATAAGGTCAATGCCATTTTAAGTAAAATGGGACTTGATCCAAATGCAGACTTAGCCGATTTATCGGGTGGACGTAAACGTCGTGTGTTGTTGGCACGTGCCCTACTCACCCAACCTGACGTATTGTTGCTAGATGAGCCGACCAACCACTTAGATGTGGAAAGTATTGAATGGCTAGAAAAATTTTTACTCGATCAAAATAATTTAACTCTACTGTTTATTTCGCATGACCGTGCTTTTGTCGATAGTATCGCCACCCGCATTGTCGAGTTAGATCGTGGTGTATTACGCAGCTACGAAGGCAACTATTCGCGTTATTTAGATTTAAAAGCGCAGCAACTTGAAGCTGAAGAAAAACAAAATGCGCTGTTTGATAAAAAACTGGCCGAAGAAGAAGCATGGATTCGTCAAGGCATTAAAGCACGTCGTACCCGCAACGAAGGACGTGTGCGTGCTTTAAAAGCCTTACGTGAAGAATCCAAAGCACGTCGCTTCCAACAAGGCAAAGTCAATATGGCAGCGCAGGAAGCCAATCGCTCAGGTAAACTGGTCTTTGATATTGAACATTTACAAGTGGCCTTTGGCAATCAAGCTCCAATTATTAAAGACTTTTCTACACTGGTATTACGTGGCGACCGTATTGGTTTAGTGGGTGATAACGGTGTCGGTAAAACCACTCTGATTAAAGCCATTTTAGGTGAAATTGAGCATGGCGGCTCTGTCAAAACAGGAACACAACTGGAAGTTGCCTATTTTGACCAATTACGCAATGTCTTGGATTTGGAAAAGTCGGTCAAAGATAACGTGTCTGAAGGTTCAGACTTTGTTGATGTGAACGGACAACGTCGTCATATCTATAGTTATTTACAAGACTTTTTATTCTCCCCAGAACGTGCACGCACGCCGGTTAAAGCTTTGTCTGGCGGTGAACGCAACCGTATTTTACTGGCAAAATTACTACTCAAACCATCTAACCTAATTGTGATGGATGAGCCGACCAACGACTTAGATATGGTCACTTTAGAGTTGCTTGAGGAAATGCTCAGCGACTATAAGGGTACTTTATTGCTGATTTCACACGACCGTGCTTTTATGGACAACGTGGTGACCTCGACTTGGGTATTTGATGGCAAAGGCAATATTGATGAATATATTGGCGGCTATCAGGACTACTTGCAGCAACGCCCAGACCAAACTGTAGTTGATCAAAAAAGTGATGTTAAAAAAGCCGTTGCCAAAGCCGAAGCAGCTGCAGCAGCGCCAACGGCCAAAAAAGTAAAATTGAGCTATAAAGATCAACGTGCTTTAGAGCAGTTGCCAGGTGAAATTGAAGCACTGGAACAGGAACAAACCGAATTGGCTGAAAAACTGGCGGATGGTTCTTGGTTTGTAACAGATGCCAATGCAGCCACCAAAGCCTCACAGCGTTTGGCTGAAATTGATGAAGAACTGCTGAAAAAACTAGAGCGTTGGGACGAACTGGAAAACTTAGCGAATGGTAACTAAGCATATTGGCTTAAGTGATTATTCCTAACTTTTTAAGCACAGGACTTGTCCCCAATACCAAAGCTTTGCAAAACCATTTTAAGCATCTTTCCCATTGGACGTATGCTTTTAAATTTTAAAATCGGTTCGTGCTAAACTGCAACGATACAACACTTTACACGGTCATTATGAGTCAACACACTGAATATCAACCAGGCGAATTTCAATGGTCTTTCCTGTTGCCAAAATATTGGGGCATCTGGATTGGCATTGTCTGCCTGATGATTTTAGCCATTTTGCCGTGGGCGATTCAGTATCGTTTGGCGCAGCTTTTAGGCAATCTTGCCTTTAACAGCATGAAGTCACGTCGCGTAACTACGTTACGCAATTTGGAAGTGTGTTTTCCTGAATGGAGCGAGGCTGAAGTACATGAAAATGCTCGCCAAGTCTTTGTTGATCAAATGCTGGGCGTATTTGAAACCTTAAATGCATGGTACTGTCCACAGTGGTTTAAAGGACGCACTCAGGTTGAAGGTTTGGAACATATTCAGCAAGCCCAAGCAGATGGTCGCGGGGTTTTATTGTTAGGCACACATTCTACTCTGCTAGATGCAGGTGGCTATGTCTGTGCACAATATTTTGACCCCGATGTGGTCTATCGTCCACAAAACAATCCCTTAATGGACATGCTGATTTACCGTTGTCGCGCCACCATTTACGGTCATCAAATTGACCACGATGACATGCGTGGTTTAATCCGCCACTTAAAAAATGGTCGTGCCATTTGGTATAGCCCAGATCAGGACTTTGGTTTAAAACAAGGTGTTATGGCGCCATTTTTTGGCGTGCCTGCTGCGACAGTTACAGCGCATCGTCGTTTACTTAAAATGACCAAAGCCGCAGCAATTCCGTTATATTTTTACCGTACAGGCAAGCTTTCCAACCCGCAATATAAAGTCTTGATTGAGCCTGAACTGCTGGATTTCCCAAGCGCAGATGAAGTTGCAGATGCAACGCGCACCAATTTCATTATCGAGCAGCAATTACGGATCGCTCCTACCCAATATATGTGGTTTCATCGTCGGTTTAAGAGCCGCCCCGAAGGTTATGACAGTATTTACTAATCTGTACGGCAGAAGGAAAGATTCATGAAAGTCATGCAGTTATTACCCGAATTAAACAGTGGCGGTGTAGAACGCGGTACGCTCGAAATCGCCCGAGCCTTGGTCGCTCAAGGACATACGTCATTGGTGGTGTCGAATGGCGGACGGATGGTTAACCAACTCGAAGCTGAAGGTTCCACTCATTTAAAGTTAGCCATCCACAAAAAATCATTATCAAGCTTGTGGCAAATCCGTCCTTTACGCCAACTGATTATGCAACATCAACCTGATATTGTGCATGTACGTTCCCGCGTACCTGCATGGCTAACTCATTTTTCCCTAAAAGGTATTCCAGCCGAAAAACGTCCACACTTAATTTCAACTGTACATGGTTTTTATTCAGTTAACCGTTACAGCCAAATTATGACCCAAGCGGAAAAAGTGATCGCAGTTTCTGACAGTGTAGTCAAATACATTCGTGATCATTATCAAAACTGTCCACCTGAAGATATTGTCCGTATTTATCGTGGAATTGACCCTGCTGCATTTCCGCACGGGTATCAACCTTCGGCACAATGGATGCAACAAACCTATCAAGATTTCCCAGAACTTGAACATAAGTTTTTAATTTGTTTGCCGGGACGTATCACCCGCTTAAAAGGTCATGAAACATTGATTGATCTGATTGCGAAATTAAAAACCAAGTATCCCCAGGTTCATGCTGTAGTAGTAGGTGGTGCAGATGTTAAAAAAGCAGCTTATTTACAGGAACTGGAACGTAATATTCAGGATAAACATTTGACCGAAGCGATAACCTTTGTTGGACACCGTTCTGACATTCGCGAGTGGCTTGCGTTTAGCGATATTGTACTTTCACTTTCCAATCAGGCGGAAACCTTTGGACGCACTGCACTTGAGGCTTTATCTGTAGGAACACCTGTGATTGGCTGGAACCGTGGTGGTGTGGCTGAAATTTTGTCACAACTGTATCCGCAAGGGCTCATCGCAGCAGATGACCAAGTGGCTTTATTCAATGCAGTGCAATTGCATCTGGAAATACCGCAAAGTGTCACCCCTGTTGAATTGTTCAGCTTGGCAGATATGTGTCATCAAACCTTAGATTTATATCAGCAAGTTTTGCAGTCAAAACACACCTAAAGCCTTAAAACTGAATCGAGCTGATTGAAATTTAATTTGTTTAAAAACAATGAGAATGAAAAAATAAGCCCTAAAAAATCATCGCCCGAGTTCTACATCCTGTAAAACTCGGGCTCATGAGGTTGTGCTTTCAAAACTTATTGTTATTTTATTGTGTGGCGTTCCTTACCTACATCATATCCTTGATGTTCACCCATCAGCGTCGTCTTCCTTAATGGGATATTCCGTTCCCGAGTCCTTGTGCTGATGAATTAATCTTAACCAGATCAGTCAGAATAAACCATGCGTCATGTGCCTAAATCCGTGTAAGCCATTTCGTACACTTTTCGTTTAATTTCTAAACCGATTTATCCTGTGCTTTATACGGTTGTGCAATTTCATCGGTCACCAGTTTTTCTTCTTGCTCTGCTTTTTCAATCCCATCCTGAATCGCCTGTTGTGCTTCCTGCTCATCGGCATCGGTTTGCGGCAGTTCTTCCTGAATTCGATCAAACACCCGCCCAGTTTGCAATACCACATACACAGGAAAATGATCTGAACCAATATGTGCCAAACGCTGCATATCCACCAATGCAAAATCTGTACTATGAAATACATGGTCTAATGACCAACGCAGTAAAGGATAATCGGCATGAAAGGTATTGATATAGTGCCGCCCTACGCGCGGGTCGAGCAAGCCACTGATTCTTTGGAACAAGCGCGTAGTCCGCGACCACGCCACATCGTTTAAATCACCCATTACGATACAGCTTTCATCTAAATCTTTGATTTGATCGCCTACAATCAACAATTCGGCATCTCTTAAAACTGAATCTTTGGCTTCGGTAGGACTTGGTGGTTTAGGATGCAAACAATACAACTGTACAGGCTGCCCCGAAGGCAAAATCACACTGGTATGAATGGATGGAATTTCATCGCTGAGAATAAATTTGATCTCACTGTCTTTTAATGGCAAACGGCTATACAAATGCATGCCATATAAATTATCTAAAGGTGCAGCGACCCGATAAGGATAATCGGCTTCAATCACAGACAAGGCTTGCTGCCATGCCAAGTCAGATTCTAAGGTCAACACTAAATCTGGTTTTAAAGCTTGAATATGTTCAATCAACAGATGATATTTCTGATTCGGTGTCAGAACATTGGACACGATTAATGAGATTTGTTTTTCAGGATTTAGTTGTTCTGGACGGACTTGTTTGACCTGTTTTTTCCACAGCAAGGTATAGGGCAAGACCATTTTGAGCTGATAAGCCAAAGCCGCAATCAGCCCAATTAAAATCACTTGGCTAGACACATCCCACGCCTGCTCCCAAATCAGTAGCAAAACAAAGGCAATGATGCCCAAAACCAAGATCTGTAAACGTGGAAAATCTGCGCCCCGAATCCACCATTCATCACGCGGAATCAGTGACCAAAAACTTAACCAAATGACTAATATTGCAAGCCCTTCTACCCAAATCATCTTGCTTTACTCTTTTGTATTTTTTGTCGTTTTTACATGAAAACCAAAGTTATCAATTTTGTATGTAACACAAACAAGAGATTTCACTCAATAATACTCATGTTTTGTTCATGTAATGCTTGCAGTTGCGTCCCCTTTTGATAGACTTATATTCCTTTATTGTTTTTTAACGCACCGAGGCAAAGTGACATGAAAGTAGGTCTGGTCGGTTGGCGCGGGATGGTGGGTTCCGTCCTTATGCAACGTATGGTTGAAGAAAATGATTTTGCTCATTTTGAGCCATTCTATTTCTCTACCAGTAATGCTGGCGGTGAAGCACCAGCGTTTGGTGGTAAGACTGCCCCAGCACTTATGGATGCAACAGATATTGAAAGTCTGAAGCAAATGGATGTCATTATTACCTGTCAAGGTGGTGATTACACTTCTGCCGTTTTCCCGAAGCTTAAAGCTGAAGGTTGGAATGGTTACTGGATTGATGCTGCATCTACCCTACGTATGGATGATGAAGCGATTATCGTACTTGATCCAGTCAACATGAATGTCATTAAAGATGGCTTGGTGAATGGCACCAAAACATTTGTGGGCGGTAACTGTACTGTTTCACTCATGTTGATGGGCTTGGGTTCATTATTCCAAAACAATTTGGTGGAATGGACAACTTCAATGACCTATCAAGCAGCTTCTGGTGCAGGTGCGCAAAACATGCGTGAGCTGATCACAGGCATGGGCTACTTGTATAACAACACCAAAGACTTGTTGGATGACCCACGTTCACCAATTTTAGACATCGACTCTAAAATTGCCGAATTACAACGCGGCGAAGGTTTCCCATCGGCAAACTTTGGTGTGCCTTTAGCGGGTTCTCTCATTCCATATATCGACAAACAGCTTGAAAGCGGTCAGTCAAAAGAAGAATGGAAAGGTCAGGTTGAAACCAACAAAATTTTAGGCAATCAGCAGATTGTTCCTATTGATGGTCACTGTGTACGTATTGGTGCAATGCGTTGTCACTCTCAGGCAATCACATTGAAGCTGAAAAAAGACGTTCCATTGAACGAAATTGAAGATATGATTCGTCAATCAAGCCAATGGGCAAAAGTGGTACCAAATACACGCGAAGCATCAATGACCGATCTTACCCCAGTTGCAGTTACAGGGACTTTAACAGTACCTGTTGGTCGTTTACGCAAAATGAACATGGGTAAAGAATACCTTGGTGCTTTCACTGTAGGTGACCAATTACTTTGGGGCGCAGCAGAGCCATTACGTCGTATGTTACGCATCTTAATTGATTACAAAAATGCTTAAGCTTCGTCTTGAGCACTGAATCATTTTGGATTCTGTGATCAAACTCAACAAGCCAGTCAAATTTGACTGGCTTTTTTATGTAATCAACGTGTTAATATTTTACAATCGACATACAACTCGCTACTCTATCCTTTTCGCCTTGCGATAAATGACCGAGCTAACAATTAAGATGACTGTATATAACAAATTAAAGATCGCCATTTTATCTATTTTGGCTTCACAGCAAATGTATGCAATGAATGTTGACCCGATTCAAATTCAGTCAACAACTGGGGAATTGCTCTATGCCGAAATCAACTTTCGTCAATCGAATGTGAATGAAGCGATTGATGTCAGTTTAGCTACGGCAGAAGATCTGATGTCGATTGGTGCGAGTCACCGTCCGCCTGGTCATCTTAACTTTTTTACACGTCGTAACAGCAATGGTACAGGGGTTATCACCATTACCTCATCTCGACCGTTAACCGAGTCTGAGTTGAATATTGTGGTCAAAATTAAAGAAGGCAATGCAACCCGCCTGCAACATATTCGCACCCCATTAAAACGCAGTGCACCTGCGCCATTGGCCGCTATGCAACGTAGCAATGAACAAGCTTTAATGCCTGTTATGATTGTCAATGAGCAAGATATTGCTTTAAATTTACCTGTAAGTACGGCCTATCAGGTTGAAACACCCAAAGCAATTGAACAACAGGCTTTTGAAGCACCGCTAACCATTAAACGCAATACACCGCCTGCGTTAAACCATCAAGCAGTAACAGTGATTCAAACTGCGCCAAGCCGTAGCGCAGCGAGTGAAAATACGACTGTTGCTGCTCCAAAAGCAGCGCCAGCAAAAACAAATAACAACCCAACACCGACAGCATCTACAGCGACTACGTCAGTCACTGCACAACAATCGGCTGATCCATTGGTACAAAAATTTGCTGAACAGCAACGCACGAAGCAACTGGCACAAACTCAGCCTGCTGCTGCCGTGAAAAAGCCTGCACAAACAGCGGCTGCACAGGCTAAACCAAGCCCTGCCACAGCCATGCCTGCAGTCAATACCCAACACGTGGTGCAATCGAATGAATCATTATGGGCAATTGCCTCACGCATTGCGGGTGAAAATAACCGCCCTGTTGCTGAAGTGATGCAGCAAATTAAAGCCAATAATGAGCATGCTTTTATTCAAGGCGATGCCAATCGTTTGCGTCGTGGTGCGACCTTAAATTTACATGCACAAGCTAACTCTAAAACAGAGAAAAAAGCCGCAATTCCAAAACCAGAAACGGCCAGTACACCACAATCAGGCAAAGCCAAATATCGTTTAAATCAAGCAGAAATGAGCCTCGTGGCAGAGAATCAACAGGACTCCACCCACGGTTCTGCCAAGAAGAACACACAATCCACACAAACTTCGGGTGACTTGTCATTAAAAGTTATGACATCCCGTGAGAAAACCGTTAAATTACAGAGAAACGTAACAGAATTAGAATTGGCATTACGTCAGAAGGATCACAGAATTCAATTACTCAACGCGCGCCTTGCTGAACTGCAACAACAATTGCAAAAACAACAAGCCGCAAATAAGCCAAAACACTAAATGTTACACACAATGATTTTTTTGGGATAAGGTCAAACAGGGACCACATCCTCAAGGGGTATAAACATGCTGATTTATGTGATTCCGTTTATTTTATTACTGGTGATCGCAATTTTCTTGAAAAAGCGTGAAGCAAGTAAAGAAGCCGAACCAAGCAACAAGAAAACAGCAGCGCCAGCCAAAACCAGTGCCAAGAAAACCACAACTACCAAAAAAGTTGCCCAGAAATCGGTGGTGGTTGAAGAGGTTGTTCCAACTCCACAACACTCTACCCCTGTCCCTGTAAAAATCCAAACCAACATTGAAAACCTGATCAAAGAGCGTAATTTCTTTGCTGCAGAAGCGCAAATTAACCAAGCATTAAAACATGATAACTCATTGCATGGTTTGTATTTGTTATTGCTTGATATTCATTTACAACAAAAAGATGAATTTGCAATTGATCAATTGCTGAATCATTTACGCTCTTTAGAGCTTGACGATATTCTGTCACAAGCTGAAGCAAAAAAAGTCAGTCATGCACATGAAGATATTGCTGAAAAATCAGCAAATGAAGCGCCGACTGCAGCTCCAAGCAGCTTAGATTTTACTGCACCTGTGAGTACGCCAAATCAAACGGCTTCTTTTGACCAGTTACAGCACGAACTGACTTCAAATAAAACTGCAGAACCTGAAGCAGCTTTGAAATTTGACACCTCATCCTTAAATTTCAGCCCTGCTGCCGAACCTGAAGTCAAAGCAGAACCTGCGGCACTGGATTTTAATTTCTCACTCGATTCTGCACCAACAGAAGTAAAAACTGAAGCGCCTGCGATTACAGCTGAACCAAGTGCAAGCCCTGCAGAGAAAGTTAAACCGCTCGACTTCACGTTTGATTTAACACCAAGCCCAGCTGAAACCACAGTAGCACCAGAAACAGCAGCCCCAGAATCAACAATAAGTGAAGCTGCTGCAGTCGAAGCCCCAAGTCTAGACTTCAATTTTTCTACACCAGAAAGTGCACCTGCAGTTGAAGCAAAAGCTGAACCTGCACCACCTGATTTTAATTTCACATTTGAAAGTACGCCTGCTGCAGAAACTAAGCTTCAGCCTGCAATTGAGCCTGAAGTCATTGCTGTACCAAGTATTACACTTGAACCTGCTGCAGCTGTGGTCAGCACAGATGTTGATCTAAATGATCCATTGGTGAAATCATTCCCAGACTTATCTCAAGTAGATGAAATTCAGTTGAATTTAGACTTGGCGAACCAATATGTGGAATTGGGCGCTTATGATGCTGCGAAAGCTTTACTTAGCGAACAAGGCGCAAATTATTCTGCTGAACAACGCCAACGTGCCGATCAGTTACTGAATCAAATCGCTTCTTAATTCAAATCAGATTAAGATAAAGCAGTCATTCTTGGCTGCTTTTTTTATGATGAAAAAAATTGCGTTAATCTATATGGGCGGCACTTTTGGCTGTGTCGGTGAACCACTAAGCCCAATGCCTGCGGAGCAATTTCTGCCACGCTTGGCACAGGTCTTACCCCTAAATTTAGAGATTGAATGCTTTGTTGCCCCTGTCATTAAAGACAGTAGTGCCTGCACAGCCGCAGACTGGTTACAGCTCATTCAATATATTCAAAAATTACAACACGATGATTTTCAACATTTCGTTATTTTACATGGCACCGACACCCTCAGCTATGCCAGCGCAGTCTTGGCACGTTTTTTAGCGCAAAGTACCCATGTCATTCTCACGGGTAGCCAATATCCCTTACTCAATGCACAAGGCACAGATACCCGTGAATTTAGTGATGCCTTGGACAACCTAAATTTTGCTTTACAACAGATTCATCAAGTGACTCAGGGAGTATATCTGGCCTTCCATCAGCAACTGATTCATGCCGCAACGGCACTGAAACAACACACCACCGAGTTAAATGCATTTACAGGTCAGTCTGCTTTGGTTTACACGGAGAACAAATCGCAGAATGAGCCAGCATTCAACATTAGCACTCAACATATTGAAAAAGCCCAGCACTTTAACTGCCTGAACTGGATGTTACAGCCAATTGCCATTTCCGCTTTGGTCGATAATTTAAAAGCCTTACAGCAACAGCCACCACACTGCCTCATTTTACAGAGTTATGGTACAGGCAATATGGCCGTCAATGCCGAAGTGATTGAGTTAATTCAGGCCTTACAAGCTCAACAATGTGCCGTGATTCTCACCACCCAAGTCACTTTTGGTGGCATGCAACAACGCTATGCGATCAGCCAGTGGTTACAGGACAGTAAAATTTTAATCAGTGATTGCCAAAGTCACGCAGATCTTTATGCCAAAGCCTTAAAAATGTATTTACAATACGACAGCCTTGCACAGTGGTATGCGCATTGGCAGTCTTCAGTGTGATTTGAGGTGATTATGCAGCGTTTTGCAATCGGAATTGAGTTTTGTGGCATTCGGTATCGGGGTTGGCAAACCCAGCAAGCAGGCGTACCTAGTGTGCAGGAAACCATTGAAAAAGTTCTGAGCAAAATTGCCGATGAACCCATTATTTTACATGGTGCAGGACGTACCGATGCAGGCGTGCATGCAACCAATATGGTGGCACATTTTGATACGCATGCCATTCGCCCTGAACGCGGTTGGTTGATGGGTGCCAACAGCCAACTACCCAAAGACATTGCAATTCAATGGATTAAAACGATGGATATGGACTTCCATGCTCGTTTTAAGGCTCAGGCACGGCGTTATCGCTATGTCGTGTATAACAATCCACAACGCCCTGCCTTGCTGCACAAACAAGTCACTCACGCTTATTATCCCTTAGATGTCGATAAAATGATTGCGGCTGCGCAGAAATTTGAAGGGACACATAATTTTGAAAGCTTTCGTGCCGCAGCGTGTCAGTCCAATCAGCCTGTCCGTCATGTCAGCCATTGCCGCTTAATTCGTCACGGCAATTATTTAGTGTTAGATATTCAAGCCGATGGTTTTTTGCATCACATGGTTCGCAATATCATGGGTTGTCTATTGGAGATCGGGCAAGGTTTGTATGACATTGCACATATTGACCAAATTTTTGCAGCTCAAGACCGTAAAGCTGCAGGGATTACTGCCCCGCCAGATGGCTTGTATTTTATTCAGGCACATTATCCTGAACAGTATGATTTACCGAAAGTTCCTTTAGGGCCACATTGGTTAAACATGCCGGAATAATTTAATCCCTCCCTACCTCCCTTTTCCAAAGAGAGGAGCTCCATTTCGAGGCGTTAAAAACGAAAGTCCCCCCTTTGAAAAAGGGGGATTTAGGGGGATTCTGTTTAGGAAAGGTTTTAAATTTTCAAACTTAACGCTGCTTGCGCTTTCTATATTCCACTGGGGTTTCATTGGTCCAGCGTTTAAAAGCACGATAAAAAGTACTTGGCTCTGAAAAACCCGTTAAGTACACAATCCGCTCCACGCTTTCATTGGTATTCGATAATAATCGTTTAGCCAGACGACAGCGATAATCGGACAGAATTTGCTGAAAACTGGTATTGGCTTCGCTCAATTGGGTACGCAAACGGCGTGGCGTGATATTCAATTGTGCCGCCACTGTTTCTAGTGTCGTTTCTCCACTTTCTAAGGTCGAACCAATGGCACGGCGCACTTCACCAACCAAATCATAACGCGCCAGTTCCTGCAGTTTTTCCAATGCCAACTGTTCGTGTAATTGCAATAACTCAGGTTCTGCCTGCCACAGTGGATAATCCAAAATACTCGGATCAAAATACAAACGCGTTTCTTTCTGCCCCAAACTCACAGGACATTCAAAGACACGGAAATATTCATCATCTGCAGCACCATCACTAAAGTTAAAGTCAATATAAATAGGCTGAAAACGACCTTCGGTAATGAATTTAAAGAAGCGTAAAACACCCGACATGGCGCATTCAGAAAAATGACGATTGACGATATTTTCTGACCACGGCTGCACGCCATTGGTTAAATAGCAGCGTCCATCTTCCACCACCAATTTGGCATCAAAAGCATCACTAATCAGGCGTTGATAAGCCAAAGCACGTTTTAGGCCTTCACCAAAGTTTTCTGAAGAAATAAACAAATGTTCAATCACCTGCCCGCGATAAAGTGGCAAATGTTCCCCCAGATGTAAACCAATATCAGGGTCTTTACTGACTTCCTCAGCCGCAACCCAAAACGCATATTGTGCATTTAAAGGCGTACGTTCATTGGCTTCGACCTGATTTAAGGCCACACCTGCTTTTGTTAAAATATCTTCGGTTGGCAACCCCGCACGACGAATCGCTTGGTAGCCTAAACGCAATACAACCGATGCATCAGTTAGCTGACCCACGCAAAAACCTTCCTTGTATGTACTTCATTTATACTTAAAAAGATTGAAATTAGATTAACTGCGATTGACCGAACTGACAACCTACCCAAGCCCATTTTTACAGAAAAAGTATAAACCGATGATTCGCTTATTTTACTAACAGATGCGCTGTGTATAGGGTAAAGCATCTTGTTTTTTTCAGAAAAATTGCCTATAATTTGCGCCTTTCCAATTTGATACTCAGGTAGGCTATGGCCAATAAAGAGGAACTCATCGAGTTCGAAGGCGTTGTCACCGAAACGCTTCCTAATACTATGTTTCGTGTACGTTTAGAAAACGGTCATGAAGTGATTGCTCACATTTCTGGTAAAATGCGTAAACACTATATTCGTATTTTAACAGGCGACAGTGTGAAAGTTGAAATGACACCTTACGACTTAACCAAGGGTCGCATCACTTATCGCGCACGCTAAGTTTTAGAGTAAGCTAAAGCCACTTTCGGAGTGGCTTTTTTACGTTCACTTAAAAAAATTCTGTTTAGCCTTTAATTCGTCCCCGCCGCTTATCGAATCACCACATTCTTTTCTTGCATTGCCTTCTACAATAAAGTTTTGAGCAAGGGAGAAAAAGCATGTTATTTCGATCCTGCGTTGCTTGTATAACAGGTCTTTTTGCGCTCAGTTTAGTGGCGTGTAGTAGTAATCCACCGCATTCCACTTTAAACCGCGATGCGTATTTACAGCAATTTATTGGTCAATCTAGCCAATATATCCTGACCCATTTGCAATTAAGCCAAATTGGCTATCAACAGCTTGGTACAGCTCAAGCTACCCCTCAATTGCTACATTACCGTATCATTATTCGTCCTGTACGTGTTCCGATCCCTATGGCGCAGCATCCCACTACAGGTATTGGTGCTGTTCCGTTAAATATCGGTATCCCGAGTCATGAAAGTTACGATGTTGCACTGACTTGTGATTTGTATTTTCGCCTACAGCAGGGTATTGCTACCGCAGTGTATGTTTCGGGACAACGCTGTTAAGTCTCCTAGCTAAAACACTCTGAAAGTACAAAACCAATAAAAAAACGCAGCCCGAAGACTGCGTTTAATGATTTGATTTTGAGCTGTAAGCGATAGGTTAAATCGCTTAAATTTTTAGTTGAGTGCCGTAACGACTGCTTGACCCATTTCAACAGTACCAACTTTATTCATGCCTTCAGACATAATATCGGCAGTACGTAAACCTTGATCTAATACATTGCCTACTGCATCTTCAATGGCTTTTGCTGCCGCTTCTTCGCGGAAGGTGTAACGTAACATCATTGCCACAGAAAGAATGGTTGCCAATGGGTTTGCCAAGTTTTGACCTGCGATATCTGGCGCTGAACCATGGCAAGGCTCATACATACCTTTGCCATTTTCGTCTAAAGATGCAGATGGCAACATACCAATAGAACCTGTCAACATCGCCGCTTCATCAGACAAGATGTCACCAAACAAGTTACCTGTCACCAATACGTCAAATTGTTTTGGCGCGCGTACCAATTGCATCGCTGCGTTATCGACATACATGTGCGACAAGTTGATTTCTGGGTACTGCTCTGCATGTAACTGAGTCACAGTTTGCTTCCACAATTCAGTCACTTCCAGTACGTTGGCTTTATCTACCGAACATACTTTACCACCACGCAATTTCGCCATTTCAAACGCTACTTTTGCAATGCGTTTGATTTCTGACTCAGCATATACGTCGGTGTTAAAACCTTGTTTTTCACCGTTTTCTAATTCACGAATACCACGTGGCTGACCGAAATAGATACCACCCGTCAATTCACGCACGATTAAGATATCTAAGCCCGATACAATTTCAGGTTTTAAGCTTGAAGCATCTGCCAATTGTGGATACAAAATTGCAGGACGTAAGTTCGCAAATAAATTGAGTTCTGAACGCAATTTTAACAAACCACGCTCTGGACGGATTGAGCGCTCAATGTTGTCCCATTTTGGACCACCAACTGCACCCAATAAAATTGCATCGGCTTTTTTCGCTTGCTCAGATGTTACTGCTGGGTACGGTTCACCATGTGCATCAATTGCAGAACCACCCAATAAACCTTGTTCCCAAGTCAAACCCAAATTGAATTTTTCATTGACACGTGTCAGCACTTGTTCAGCAGCTTTCACAATTTCTGGACCAATGCCGTCACCAGCTAAAATCAAAATATGTTTTGACATGAGAGTTTCCATTGTTCATGACAGTCAAAGACTGTGGGATTAAATTTTTTGTTCTACAAACTCACCCAAGCCATTTAAGACATTGTAGGGTTTGCAAAAACGTCGAATGGTTTTGTTGTTTTGCACCAAATCTACACATAAAGGATCTGGCGCAGACACATTTAATAAGCTGCCTTTAGTACGACTTCGATCACGATACATTCTAAAGGTATATTTTTGCTTGGCATTAAACTTATGAATTACATGCAGTTTTTCTGCACGATCTTTAGAAATGGGATAAAAGCGAATCACCAATTCATGTTGTTTAGGCGGTACAGATAAATACAAGGCATTGGATTTATTTAAGGATGATTCCTGTAAACGCACTAAACCCTCCTGAATGGCAGCACGTGTAACACGATGTTTTTCTGCATCGACAATTGTGACCGTATTTAAACGCTCAAACTCACAATCATCTGTACCCGCACAGTAAATCAGTGCATTGGATTTGCTTTGTTCAGTTTCTTTCACCTGTTTAATGCGTGCTGTATTCCACGTTTGGCATGCGCTTAGCATGGTGATACATAATCCAATGACAGCAAGCCGACCGAAAATTTTAGTCATTGTTCGCGCCCAACCTCACCTGTTAGATACAAAATATAAAAATTATTATGTGCCGATGTTAGCAAGAGTTAGGCAGCGATGCTATGACAAATTTCAGCGAATTTATGCCTGAATTTCGGCAAAAACCCATGGACGCGACTGCTTAGTTTTCTCTTCATAAGCACGAATGTCATCGGCTGCTTGTAATGTTAAGCCAATATCATCCAAACCATTCAATAAACAGTGTTTACGGAATGGATCTACTTCAAATTTAAATGCCGTACCGCTTGGTGTACGTACTTCTTGTGCGTCCAAGTCGATGGTTAATTGATAGCCTTCAGTCGCCGCACACTCTTTAAATAATTGCTCGACCTGCTCTTCAGACAAGATCACAGGCAACATGCCGTTTTTAAAGCAGTTATTGAAGAAAATATCGGCAAAGCTTGGTGCAATAACGGTACGGAAACCATATTCATTCAATGCCCAAGGTGCGTGCTCACGGCTTGAACCACAACCAAAGTTGGCACGTGAAATTAAGATTGAAGCACCCTGATAACGCGGCTGATTCAATACAAACTCAGTATTAATCGGACGTTTTGAGTTGTCCTGACCCGGATAACCTTCATCTAAATAACGCAATTCATCAAATAAGTTATCGCCAAAACCTGTACGTTTGATAGATTTCAAAAACTGTTTTGGAATGATTAAGTCTGTATCGACATTGGCACGGTCTAATGGTGCAACGATACCTTGTTCAACGGTATATTTTTTCATGTTTAATTCTCACTGAATCCGTAACCTCTCCCTTGCCCTCTGCTATAGCGAGAGGGAACGCCATCTCTCTGAGAGAAGGCTGGGATGAAGGCATAACTTAGAATGAACGTACGTCTACAAAATGACCTGCGATTGCTGCCGCAGCTGCCATTGCTGGACTCACCAAATGGGTACGACCACCGTTACCTTGACGACCTTCAAAGTTACGGTTTGAAGTCGATGCACAGTGTTCACCCGGTTGCAATTTGTCTGCGTTCATTGCCAAGCACATTGAACAACCTGGTTCACGCCATTCAAAGCCTGCTTCTACAAACACTTTGTCTAAGCCTTCTTGTTCCGCTTGTTGCTTAACTAAACCAGAACCCGGAACCACCATCGCCTGTTTAATGCTTGCTGCAACTTTACGACCTTTAATCACTTCAGCGGCTGCACGAATATCTTCAATACGCGAGTTGGTGCATGAGCCAATAAATACGCGGTCTAATTGAATATCTGCCAAAGACTGACCTGCAGTTAAGCCCATATATTGATAAGCACGCGTCCAGTCATTGCGCTGTACATCATCTTTCGCCTGCTCTAAAGTTGGTACGGCTTGTGATACTGGAATGACCATTTCAGGTGAAGTTCCCCAAGACACTTGCGGCTCAATTTCTTCGCCTTGTAATACCACTACGGTGTCAAAGTGCGCGCCTTCATCTGAGTGTAAAGTATTCCAGTAAGCAACTGCTGCATCCCATTGCTCGCCTTTTGGTGCATAGTTACGACCTTTCACGTATTCAATGGTTTTGTCATCCACAGCGACCATACCTACGCGCGCGCCTGCTTCAATCGCCATATTACATACTGTCATACGTCCTTCAATCGACATATCACGAAATACTTGACCACCAAACTCAATCGCGTGACCTGTACCGCCTGCAGTACCAATTTTACCAATGATCGCTAAAACGACATCTTTCGGTGTAACACCTTGACCTAATTTGCCATCTACACGCACTAGCATGTTTTTCATTTTCTTTTGAACTAAGCATTGGGTTGCTAATACGTGTTCAACTTCAGACGTCCCAATACCATGCGCTAAACACCCAAATGCACCGTGAGTCGCTGTATGTGAGTCACCACAAACTACGGTCATACCTGGCAAAGTTAAGCCCTGCTCAGGCCCAACCACGTGCGCAATCCCCTGACGGATGTCGTTGATGTCAAACTGCACCACGTTAAAGGTTTTACAGTTGTCATCTAAAGTTTGTACCTGAATACGTGAGGTATCATCTTCAATACCTGCAATACCGTCTGCACGTTCTTTCTTAGACGTTGGTACGTTATGGTCAGGCGTTGCCACGTTGGCACTTAAACGCCACGGCTTACGTCCTGCAAGTTGCAAACCTTCAAAGGCTTGTGGAGAAGTCACTTCATGCAATAAATGACGGTCGATATACAATAAAGCCGAGCCATCATCACGTTGAGTGACCAAGTGATCATCCCACAATTTGTCGTACAAAGTTTTTGCAGCTGGATTTTGTGCTTGTTGGTTTTCGCCTGCCATGTCAGATCTACTCCACTGGACTGGGTAATTTTTTCATTAATTTGATTATAACCGCGAATTTGTATAAATCTAATTTATCATTTTTATTAATTTAAAAACTTTTAGGAATTATTTAGTTGTTTCTAGCAAAATAATTTTTATCCACTGGAGCGTAAAACCTCGTGGTTCAGCACGAGGATATAAGCGACTGGAGTAAACCATATGAACGACACGAAATGTCGTTTTAAATACTTGTAATATAGTCACTATTAAGAAAAATACTGTTAAAATAATTGGATGAAGACACTCAAATTACGCATAAAAGACAAACATTGCAAGGTGCTAAATCAGTTAGCATCCGAAGTAAATTTTGTCTGGAATTATG
>NZ_JAYFSK010000035.1:0-27452 GCF_041464035.1 Acinetobacter sp. AL9
GCCTATTTAAGTGATGTGCTGAAAAGGCTGCCGACGCATAAAGCGACCCAAATAGAAGAATTACTGCCACATCGCTGGAAATCCAACTCAAATTAAAAAATAGGCATGGGGTTCAGCGGACGCTTACATTTTTCCCTTTTTTTTACCTAGTGGATCATTCCATAGTCCCCAACCAAAGCTTTCACCACTTTTATTCTGCGCAATAGAACTTTCCTCAAAACTCAAATATGAGTCCAACGTGGCTATTATTTTTTTATTAAGATATCCACATTCTTTAATATTGAAAGCGGAAATAGCTCTTTTTAAGTAGTTCTCTAACTTAGAAAACAAAAGCGAACCTTCCAAGATTCGCTTATTGAATTTTTAAACTTATTCTTCTGGATACTCAAAACGATAGCCCACGCCATACACTGCTTGAATCCATTCATGACGATTTCCCGTTTCGGCAGCGTCAGAAATTTTACGGCGCAAGTTTTTAATGTGGCTATCAATCACACGGTCTGCCACTTCAAAACTGTCTGGGTTAATATGGTCTAGCAACTGCGCGCGTGAATACACCTGCCCGACATGCTCTAAAAACAATTCCAATAAACGGAATTCGGTTGGGGTCAAATTCAAGGTTTTTTGTTGATACCAAATGCGCTGCTGTGCTTTATCCATGCGGAATAAATCATTGCTTTCAGGTTCAACTTTACGCTCCAAACGG
This sequence comes from Acinetobacter sp. AL9, assembly GCF_041464035.1. Lineage (NCBI taxonomy): Bacteria > Pseudomonadati > Pseudomonadota > Gammaproteobacteria > Moraxellales > Moraxellaceae > Acinetobacter > Acinetobacter sp. AL9. The sequence continues at coordinate 707 of NZ_JAYFSK010000035.1, forward strand.
CGCAACACCGCTTGCACACGTGCCACCAATTCTTTCGGGCTAAAAGGCTTACATACATAATCATCTGCGCCCATGTTCAAGCCTAGCACCCGATCAATTTCTTCAGTACGTGCCGTGACCATAATAATAGGCACATCGGACTGTTCACGCACTTTGCGGCAAATGGTCAAACCATCCATACGCGGTACCATTAAATCTAAAATCATCAAGCTCGGTTTACGCTGCAAAAAGCTGTCATAGGCTTCTTGTCCATCATGAAACATACTGACTTCAAAACCAGCAGCTTCTAAATAATCTCGCACCAATTGGGCAAGTTCAATTTCATCTTCAACCAGCAAGATATGTTTCATGCACGATTCCTTAAAGTCTTTCAAGATTTGATTGTTTTGGGAAAGCTTAATTTGCAACGTAAACCACCCAATGGTGAATGTGCAAAACTTAACTCTCCGCCCAATGCTTTAGCAATTTTGACCGATAAAGCCAGACCTAAACCTGTCCCGCCTGTGGCACGTGTACGTGAATCATCGGCGCGATAGAAACGCTCACCCAAACGTGCCAATTGTTCATCACTTAAACCAAACGGACTGTCATCTACATATACTGTCCATTCTGTTGCGCTTTGACTGGTGTGAATATGTACCTGCCCACCCGCTTCGGTATAGCGAATACTGTTACTCAATAAGTTGAGCATAATTTGCTTAAAACGGTCTATATCCAATTGTAATTGCGTGCCTTCACCCGACACGATCACGTCCAACTGCGCTTGTTCAAATTTCGGCTTAAAGCTTTCAATTTCCTGCTCAATCACTTGCCATGGATCAATAATCGAAAAATAGCATTTCAGCTGCATGGCTTCGGCTTGCGCCAAGTCCGACAAATCCTGTGTGAGTTTTTTCAGACTATTGACCTGATGCATCATCGCAGCCAAATGCTCTGGGGTGGCTTTGCGAATACCATCTTGCATAGCTTCAATTTGCGCCTGCAACACGGCCAACGGGGTTTTCAACTCATGCGAAGTATCTGCCACCCACTGACGACGCGAGGTTTCATGTTGATCTAAAATCACCGCCAAATGATTCAACTCGGTAGATAAATCACCCAATTCATCATTACGATTGACCGTGACCTGATGCTGATAATGCCCTTTGGTCAATTCGCGCGTCCCATTCAACAAACGCTGAATCGGCTTTTTAAAATAGGTCGCCAACAACAATGCAGCAATCAAGCTCGCCAAAATACTTAAAGCATAAACCAATAATAAATAACGAGTTTGTTTACTAAAAAAGTTAATACTTAAAGCATCTTCCTGATCTAACACAGGTTTTAAGCCCAAATAGCCCACGACTTTTTCATTGACCATAATTGGACGATAGGAAATTTGAGTTTCAGCAGGCTCTCCCACTACAAATTGCCGCTGTGCATCATATAAAGATAGACGCGAACTCAAACCCAAACGGTCAGGCATCGAAATAAATTGTTTTTTCCCTGAAGATTCTGTCGTGTTGTTTTGCCCTTCATTTTTACGATCTGAACGGAAAGCATTTTGATTGGCACTTAAAGGAAAGACCAAACCTTCAAATGGCTGAAACTGTGAAGGTAAATTCAGTTCTAACCAGCGAAGTTCTGCGGCATTGGCTTGTCGTTTAGCTAGATCAGGCTCGACCACACTTGGGTTTACATTGGCTAAGGTATGTTCCTGAAAATAACGCTGCTGCAAGGCAATGTCATATTGACGGCGCAACCACCACCGCGATAAACGGTCATAATCATCGGGCGCAGCCTCACCTTCAATTTGGAGAATTTGCGCCTGAATGGCATTGCCCCAATCGTGATATACCGCATAGACTTCTGCCAAGTTTTGAATGACCAAGTCCAGCTTTTGCATTTCGACATCGGCCACGTATTTGCTGAAATTGCGCTGCATATTGACATGCAATACCCCCAAACTGACCGTGGTGATCAGCAAGGTCGTCAGCAGCACTGTGAGAAACAGGCGTAATGCGATGGGAATACGGCGAATTTTCAAAAGCGCAATCTCAGCTTTTCTTATTGATTTTGAGCATTGTAACCAACAGTGCTAGAAAAAACTCTCCATTGTTTCTTCATCTTTATTATTTAATCTTAACTGAGTGAAGTTAAAAGCAGGTTGGGGAGTTTGAAGATGAAACAGATGACGAAAATCGCGTTACTTGGAGCAAGTGTTTTGGGCATGGGTGCTTTAACTGCATGCCAAACCAGCAATGATCTGACCGAACGGCAACAAACACGTATGTTTAAACAACATTATGCTCAAGATGGACAACGCTTCAGTCCAGAACAACGCGAGCAATATCGTGCCATGCGTACAGAACACCGCGCATTCCGCAGTCAGATACAGCAGGCCTGTGACAACAAAGCAGCAGGTACAAATCTACAATTAAAAGTAGCTGATAAAACACTCGCAGGCACCTGTACGATGCGTTTCCAGCCTGATCGCCAGTCATTTAAACAACATCGCCAATATGCGATGCAACAACACCAAGCCATGCGTGCAAACATACCACGTATGCCACAACGTGGTGAGGTGCTGACCGATGCGCAACGTGCTGAAATGACCAAACAATACGATCAACGATTAGCACAACATCAAGCGCATCAAAAGGCCATGCGTGCTGCTTGTGAAGGCAAAACGCATGGACAACACATTCAGGTAAAACTGGGTGAACAACAACTCAAGGGGCAATGCTTGGTTCGTTTTCAGCCAAATCAGCCTGTACAATCAATGTGATAATAATTCGATACGCGGAAAGGTCATCCACAACCTGAGCAAAAACAAGCACTGCTTTGTTTGCAGCGCAAGTCAGCTGTGGATGACTATTGTAATATCGAAAACAAGTTTTTTGTGAGGAGCACTGCTCCGCAAGATGGTTTTCTTGCGAAGCTTTCAGCTTCTCATTTTGCCGAATGAGAAATACATTTCGCAAAGTAGGTCGAACCGAAGGTTACTCTCGTTATATGCCAATCGCCCAATAAGACTCCGCCATAACTATTCGGCATTTCTGCAACAAAAATGACATACTTCCTATATTTGACTAAAAACATCCTAAATACTCAAGAAATATAAATTTCCAATCTCATTTCTAATGAACTCTAGTTTTAGCTCATCTTATACACATCTTTTTATTTACCTTTTTATCTACTTCCCTTAGACATATCTCTTTACGCTTTTTGACTATTTGTATCATTTCAAATTCAGCAAAACTATTTACACTCAAACAACTTAGCCATTTCAAGGTAAAAATCTTTGACTTTACAGTCACCAAGAAATGCCATGCAGATGCTTGTACCGAATTAGAAGATGTTGCACGATTACAACCATTGCAACACGGCATGTCTAATAAGGCATGCGCTGAAATCCCTTTAAAATATAACGCTGGTCAAACCAGTATTGAGGAAACCGATATGCCACAATACAAAGCGCCTTTACGTGATATGCAATTCGTACTGCATGAATTACTTAACGCAGAAGAACATTATTCTAAATTGCCTGCATTTCAGGAAACTGTGAACCGTGAATTGATTGACCAATATTTAGAAGCTGCTGCAGACTTCTGTGAAAATGAATTATCTCCAATTAACCAAAGCGGTGACCTAGAAGGTTGTACGTGGAACGATGGTGTGGTCACAACACCAGCGGGCTTCAAAGAAGCATATCAAAAATATATCGAACTGGGTTTCCCATCATTGTCGGCTGAAGAGCAATACGGCGGTCAAGGCCTTCCTGTATCTTTAGGTAACGTGATTTCTGAAATGGTCGGTACTGCGAACTGGGCATGGGGCATGTATCCTGGCCTTTCTCACGGTGCAGTACGTACTTTAGAACATCACGGTTCAGATGAACAAAAAGCAACCTATCTACCAAAGCTTGTTTCAGGTGAGTGGACGGGTACCATGTGTTTAACCGAATCTCATGCAGGTTCTGACTTGGGTATTATCCGTACCAAAGCTGAACCACAAGCAGACGGCAGCTATGCAATCTCTGGAGAGAAAATCTTTATCTCTGCTGGTGAACATGACATGGCTGACAATATTGTTCACATCGTTCTTGCACGTTTACCAGGCGCACCTAAAGGCACTAAAGGTATTTCTCTCTTCATCGTACCGAAGTTCCTCGTAAATGCTGATGGTTCAGTTGGCGAGCGTAACGCTGTACGTTGTGCTTCGATCGAACACAAAATGGGTATCCATGGTAACGCAACTTGTGTGATCAACTTTGATAAAGCAAAAGGTTACTTGATCGGGCCGGAAAACCGCGGCCTAAACTGCATGTTCACATTCATGAACACTGCACGTATTGGTACAGCCGTTCAAGGTCTTGCTGCATCTGAAGGTTCTTTCCAAGGTGCTTTAGCATATGCGAAAGACCGTGTGGCAATGCGTTCACTTTCAGGTCCTAAAGCGCCTGAAAAAGAAGCAGATCCAATCATTGTGCATCCTGCGGTACGTAACATGCTGTTGACGCAGAAAGCATTTGCAGAAGGTGGTCGCGCACTAGTGTATCTGTTGTGTCTACACGCAGATATCGTTGAACGAGGTGCAACTGAAGAAGATCGTAAATTCTCTGACAACATCTTGTCTCTTTTAACCCCAATTGCAAAAGCGTTCTTAACTGAAACAGGTTCAGAGTCAGCAAAACACGGTATTCAAGTATTGGGTGGTCATGGTTTCATTTCTGAATACGGTATGGAACAAATTGCACGTGATACACGCATCTCTACTATTTATGAAGGAACAACTGAAATCCAAGCACTCGACTTGTTAGGTCGTAAAGTTTTGGGTACACAAGGTGCAATGTTGAAAGACTTCACCAAAATCATCCATAAATTTGCAGAAGCCAACAAAGACAACGCAGCAATGCAAGAATTTGTTGAACCGCTTGCAGCGCTCAATAAAGAATGGGGCGATTTGACCATGCAAATTGGTATGCGCGCAATGCAAAACCCTGATGAAGTTGGTGCAGCTGCAGTTGATTACATGTATTTCTCTGGCTATGTAACGCTTGCTTACCTATGGGCTCGTATGGCATTGGTCGCACAAGAAGCACTTGCAGCGGGCACTACCGATGTAGACTTCTACAATGCTAAAGTGACGACTGCTCGCTTCTACTTCAAGAAAATCTTGCCACGTGTTCGCTCACACGTAGAAGTGATTGCAACAGGTGTAGAGCCTTTACTTGCATTAGATGCTGAACACTTTGCTTTCTAAGCTAAATATTGAGAATATTTAACTAGATATTCAAAATGTTGTACTCTTGAGTACAGAAATTGAGAAAGGACGGTCATAGCATTGGCAGTCCTTTTTCTTTATAAATAAAGCATTCTTTCGCTTTAGTCGCCTACAACATTCACAATTGTAGATTACACTGAACTAAACGAATCAAGATTCAAACAATAAACAGGTGAACTCACATGCCAATTTATAATGCCCCACTTGCCGATATGAAATTCATCTTAAATGATGTATTCAATGCAGAACAATTCTGGCAAAACAACGAAAACCTCGCTCATCTTGATGCTGCAACGGCTGAAGCAATTTTGGAAGAAATGGCAAAATTTGCCCAAAACGTGACGCTGCCGATTAACCGTAGCGGTGATGAAGAAGGCGCGATCTATAACAATGGCGAAGTCACTACCCCTGCTGGTTTTAAAGAAGCATTTAAACAATATGCCGAAGGCGGCTGGATTGGTTTAGGCGCAGATGAAGAATGGGGCGGTCAAGGCATGCCAAAAATGCTGACAGTATTGTCAGATGAAATGCTCTTTGCCACCAACCCATCATTCTTATTGTATCCACTACTGTCTGTCGGTGCAGGCATGGCGTTAAGCAGTTATGCATCACAAGAACAGAAAGAAACGTATTTACCTAAAATCTACTCTGGCGAATGGTCAGGTACCATGTGCTTAACTGAACCGCATGCAGGTACAGATTTAGGGATTATTAAAACTAAAGCTGAACGCAACGAAGATGGTACTTATAACATTACAGGTACTAAGATCTTCATTACAGGTGGTGATCACGACCTTGCAGAAAATATCATTCACTTAGTTTTAGCGAAAACACCGGATGCTCCTGCAGGTTCACGCGGTATTTCTTTATTCATCGTGCCAAAATTCTTGGTCAATGAAGATGGTTCATTAGGTGAACGCAACCCAGTAGGCCCAGGTTCAATCGAACACAAAATGGGCATTAAAGCCTCTGCAACATGTGTGATGAACTTTGATGGTGCCAAAGGTTACTTGGTCGGCAAAGAAAACGAAGGCTTGGCTGCCATGTTCGTAATGATGAACTACGAACGTCTGTCTATGGGAATTCAAGGTTTAGGTGCATCTGAATTTGCCTATCAAAATGCTGCGCAATATGCGACTGACCGTATTCAAGGCCGTAGTGCATCGGGCGTAAAATCACCAAACAAAGCAGCGGATAGCATTTTGGTGCATGGCGATGTGCGTCGTATGTTGCTCAATGCACGTGCCAATAACGAAGCTTCGCGTGCGTTTGCGGTATATGTGGGTCAACAATTGGATATCACTAAATTCTCTACCGATGCAGAAGCTGTGAAAAAAGCCAATGACCGTGTTGCATTGTTAACTCCAATTGCCAAAGCCTACTTAACCGATACTGCATTTAACGCTGTAATTGATTCACAAATGGTCTTCGGTGGTCATGGTTATATCCGTGAATGGGGTATGGAGCAATGTGTTCGTGATTTACGTATCGCCCAAATTTATGAAGGCACCAACGGCGTACAATCGCAAGACTTGATTGGTCGTAAAACCATTAAATGTAATGGCGAATTTATTGCAGAATACATTGCAGAAATCCGTGATTTCACCAATGGTTTAGATGCAGACCTCAACTTCATTAAAGATGCAACTTTAGATGCAGCGACTGAAGTTGAATCCGTGACTCAATACGTTTTAAATGCAGCCAAAGAAAATGTAGATTTCCCGAACGCAGCAGCGGTTGATTATTTACATGCGGTAGGTTTGCTCAGCTTCTCATATATGTTTGCGCGCATTGCCAATGCAGCCAAACAAAAAGAGGGTGAGTTCTATCAAAACAAATTGTCATTGGCACTGTACTTTGTACAACGTATTTTGCCAGAACTAGCTTTACGCATTACTAAAGTGAAAGCGGGTGCAGAAGTGGTAATGAACTTCAGTGAAGATTACTTCACCAACCAGTCTTAATTCATACAGTATCTGCAAAAACGCCTGAATCATCAGGCGTTTTTTTATACTAAATTTTATATCCCTATTCTAAATTGTGCATGAAATTTGCATCACCTTTGATGAAGTCTGAATATCCATACTCAAACAGGAGGTGTAAATGGCAGTACGTCGTTCAAAAATAGATAAAAATATTCAAGCAGTTGAAAGCCTATTAGACAAATATGGCAATTGGGCTGTAGAAAGTTTTCATTATCTTGCGCTCTTTATCATTGGCTGTATGGTCATTTGGTCTGCTGGACATACGGTAATTGATATTTTCACCATCAAACAATATGCCACTATTGATGACATCTTATTGCTTTTTATCTATTTAGAACTAGGTGCAATGGTTGGAATTTACTTTAAAACCAATCACATGCCAGTACGCTTTCTGATTTATATTGCCATTACTGCCCTAACCCGACTGCTGATTTCCGATATTCAACATGACCATAAGGCAGATATGGACTTGGTGATTATTACGGGTTCGATTCTAATTCTAGCCTTTGCAATTCTAGTGGTGCGTTTTGCTTCGTGGAATTATCCATCGGTCATTCGAGATAAACACAGTGAAAAACCATTACCACAGGGCAAGACACCACGCCCAGAAGATGATGAGCTGGCCTAAACTGAAATTGCTTAATTCACTCAAAGCCACTCAAACTTCTGCTATAAAAAAGCGCGTCCGGATAAACCATGACGCGCTTTTTTTTGAAGATTCACCTAATGATGCGTTTAGCTCAAATGCTTTTCTTTACCACTTGAACACTTAAGATGATCTAACGATTTGCCACCAAAACATAACGGCCATGCTCAAAAACCCAATACATGCCTCGTGGCGGAGCAGGTAAACCTAAATGTTGCCAGTCAGTCACCACACGATAGGTCGAACTTTCAATATGTGCACTACTCGGCTCACCATTTACCCAACTGTAGCTTTGGTGGTTATATTGCACGGTACTTGGCGCATTGTATTGAATATTGATGCCACTACGAATGGTTGGCTGCCCCCACTGCGGCACAGGTCGTTGATGGTATGGATAATGTGGTGGATAGGAATAGGGTTGCTGTGAATAATAAGGTCGATGCTGCGGATAAGTAGGATGATGCTGTGGCGAATAAGGACGATGCTGATCACGCTGTGTATTGACGCCTGTATATCCTGCCCAACGATTGGTTTCGGCCAAGCTCTGCATCGACACACCTAAAAATAGCATGCCACTCAATGCAGTTAAAATCGCCACTTTCATATCTAGCACTCCTATTTTCATATTTTTATTCTAAGCTCAAATTAAGGATAAACAATGAATAAAAAATCAGCAATTTTAAACTTTCGTCTCCGCAGATTTCACCGACACGGCTCGCCATTTATGAAATATCTCCAACCCCTATGCTAAGATACATTTTTTTTGAAATTGGATGAAACCTCGTGCCTGAATTAAATTTTGACCGCCTTCATCAGTTTTTCTGCAAAGTTCCGAGTGTACAGCAAGCCCGTGTAGACGCTTATGGTTCAGACGATCAGCATGCATGGTGGTTCAAATTTCAAATTGATGTAGAACATCCGTTAGCATGGCAAACTGTGCAGGAATTGGGACATGTGCTGAATTATATTTCCAGAGATGAGCGCTTGCCGACTCAATTCTTACCTGTTTCACCGCCACCGTATATGAATGGTGAAGCCAAAGATTTTTTATCGTGGGTAATTCAATGCAACCATCCAGAATTTAGCCCAGATGTGGTTTGTGATTGGTTAGAAGCGCGTTTACCGAATCCTGTGGATGATGAAGCACAATGGAAAATCAAAACCGATATTGCCGAGTTAGATCAAATGAGTGATAAAGATTTGGATGAAATGGTGCCGCCAAATCCTGTAAAGTAATATTCGGCTCAAAAAAATCCCTCTTACAACAAGAGGGATTTTTGAGTTCAAGGCATAGAATTTAAAAATCAAAAGGTCGATAAACCACTCCATTCCATAAAGCGATACAGCGCATATTTCCACTTCGACTCATCGGCATAAACCGCATAATCCACACTCATATTTTTACCCTCAAGGTTTGACCATGCGGTATTAAAATAGTGTTGAGCATCCTGAAATACACGGTCTTGCACCTGTCCGACCACACGCAAGTTGCTTTCTAAATTATAGTTTTTTAAATTACGTGCGGTGAAATTAGCAGAACCTAAAATCAATTCGGCCTGTGTGGCATTCGATTTCATCAGCATTTTATTGTGGCATTGCTCGCCTTGGGTATTACACCAACGTACCTTCACCCCTGCAGCATGTAATTCTGCCGCCACTTGTCGATTTGGAATGCCATTTTTTTCACGTCCAAAAGCATCTTTATTCGGGTCGAGTAATACTCGCACTTGTACGCCACGTTGCTGTGCAGCAATCAGTGCCTTGATGATTTGCCGCTCCGATAAATAGAACATCGCCAAATCCAGATGTTCTTGCGCTTTTGTCTGCTGAATCAGTGTCAAACTGGCCTCTAAAATGGCTTGTTCAGTGATGACTTGCACTTGAGGATAAGACGAATCTGCCTCAAACTCCCCCACAATCACCCCAGACATATTACCCTGCGACATACGCGCGACGGCTTGTTCTGTTTTCAACACATCTACTGCAGTATTGCCCGTCACCAATAAAGCGCTGTTAGAATGACGTGAACTGCCATCATGTGGATTAAACGACGTGACCAATGCTTTCCAGCCTTCGGCGGTATCGACCACCATGGTTTTACGATGATTGGCTTTAAAATTGAACAAGCTGAAATAACTGCGCAAGGTAATTTTATCTTTACCGAACGGACTTGGCAGCCAGCCCTTTTCGGCATTATTTGGAATACCCTGACAGCAGAAATACCAAAAACCCGACCACAAAGGATTCGATGCGCGCAGCGGGGTTAAATCTGTTTCAATCACATCAATGCCCGCCTGACGCAATTGACGATAATGCTCAGGTGCAATACCGCCATATACCGAATTAATGGGATCAGTAATGACTTTGATTTCAATATTTGGCTGCAGCTGACGTTTATGAATTAAAGCATCGGTGAGTTGCTGCGTTAGCGGTTGATGCTGCTGTTTAGACGTTCCCACTTCAGGATTAAACAAGAACATATCCAATACAATGGTGCTTTGTGCTGCATCAATCAGCTCTAAAATTTCATTAAAAATTTGATGCTGTTGTTGCTGAACACCTTGCGCGTCGATATAGGTCTGATCGGCAATAAATTTAATAGGCGCATGACGTAACTTTCCAGTGTAATTCAGCCCTTCGGGCAATGGTTTTAAGCTGTGGTAGGTCGCAGACGCCAAATAACCTAAAGCCAGAAAACTTATAATAAGTCCCACATACGCCCGAGGCGACCAATTCAATTTTTGATGAATTCGCTGAAAGATACGCATAACAAAAAACCTAGTCCGATGCGCTCAGACTAGGTTTAATTGTTTGGATTTTCAAGAGGATTTCTGTGTTTTCACGCAGACATCCTGCTCAAGGCAAATTGAATTTTAGAAGCCAAATTCCACGCCGACTGTAAAGTTACGACCCACTTGTGGAATATTCGACAAGAACGATGTATGTGAATACACTTCATCATCGAGCAAGTTGTTGGCTTTAAAATACACACGGTAATCTTGTTTGTTGGCATAGTTGCCCGCATAAGCCACACCAACATTGACCATATTATAGCCTGCTGTTTCTTGCTCTAAATAAGCAACCTTGTCTTGTTTGAAGACACGATAATATTCCGCCATACCCGACCAACCATCGGCAAAGTTGGCATCTACTTTAGTTCCCAAACGCCCTGCAGGTACACGTGGTGCATTTTGATTGTCAATCTCACCACGGACATAATCACCAAATACACTGAGTTTATAATCAGGGCTAATCTGATAACCTAGCTTGGCTTCTGTACCATAAAACTTGGCTTTGTCTTGTTGATAATCAATTAAACGGAAAGTTTCTATATGGTCGGTGGTTGCACCATAAATATAGTTATCAAACCAGTTATGATAGACATGCAGCGAATAATCAAGTTTATCGGCTTCATAGTGCAAACCAAGTTCTAAATTATTCGACTTTTCCACATCTAAATTTGCATTGCCACGCTCATAGGTGTTGGTTGCAAAGTGGATGCCATTTGCATAAAGCTCTTGTGCCAATGGTAAACGCTGCTGGTGTGAGCCTGTAAGGGATAGTTTATAGTTCGGTGCAAACTGCCAGGTGGCTGCTGCAGAAGCAGATACGCCTGTATCTGAATAATCTTTTAGCTCCGCATCGACATCAATTTTTTGATGTTCAACCCGTGCACCAAGTTCAACATGCACATCGCCAAATTGTTTATGTTCTAAACCGAACAAACTATATTTTTGAGTTTTGGTATCAGGCATAGGCACGGTTTCATGAGAATGATTGCCGTGTTGTTCAACTTGTCCAGTTAAATCAATTTTTTGCTGACTATACTGTGTACCAAACACACCTTCCCAACCTGCAAGGGGTTTGTGCACCAATTCTAAACGCGCATCGTAGCCTTTACTTCTAAAGTTACTGATAACTTTATTTTCTTCTAATTCATCATGTTCATAATCAGTAAAGCTGGCGTGCGCACGTAGTTTATCAAAACCTGCAAAAGGCTGATCAAGCTCGGTACGTAAATCATAACGATGTGATTCTAGATCAACCCATGGGCCACCATGTGCATGTTCTTCAACAGCATTTGGATCTGGTTGTGGTGCAGGGTCATGACTTCCGCAATGCAATTTATTTCCATGTGGATGGCAATCATGATACTCATGACTATGCCCTGGCAAACCATATTTGTCTTGACGGTTGCTATAAGACAGCCCAACAAAACCACGGTCATGAATCCATGATCCACCAATATTCACTGTTTGTCCTTCGGCAAAGGTATTGTCTACACGACGTTCTTTTACCAACTCTTCATGTTCATGTGTATGGGTTGAGCCATCTGGTTCAACATGTACTTCTGTATGATGATGCTCTACCCAATAATTTGGCGTGATGTAATCATTGGCTTTACGTTTTGAACCTTCAATACGCAGCGCAAACTGATCACTCAATGCGGCAGTTACACCCGCACTCACTAGCTTTTCATCGCTAGCTGTGTTGTAACGTAAACCTACCTGTCCTTCTAAGCCATTATTTGGCATTTGTGTTGGAATTTTTTGATCGGTCACATTGACTAAGCCACCAACCATTCCCGCACCATAAAGTAATGTTGATGGGCCACGAATAATTTCAACTTGTTTGGCTAAAATTGGATCGACAGTGATGGCATGGTCAGGTGAAAGTGTAGACACATCGGCCGTTTCTGAAGCATGTTGCAGCACTTTAACCCGTGGGCCATCTTGTCCACGAATCACAGGGCGGCTAGAGCCTGAGCCATATTGATTGGAATATACGCCTAGCTCATCTGCCATCGCATCACCAATGGTGGTACTCCGCTCTGCCAACGTTTTCTGATCAATCACATGATCTGCCACTGCAAAATCTGCCGCAGTTTGTACCAAAGGATGTGCTTGTAACTGAATGGTTTCCAGTTGTGTGCTACTGCTTTGAGTATTGGCGAATGCTGCAGGTGTCAGCACTGAAAAAATGGAAAGTGTTATTAAATTTTTATGGAACGACATGACCCATGCTCAAATTAGCAAAAATAATTGATGTTATAATATAACATTTCATTAATATTGCAATAAAAAACATTGTTATTCTGTATTCTCAATTAAGCTATTCATCACAATTTATTCTGATTTTTTATATTCTTTACTTTGAATTGGTATGCCCTTTACGCTCTCACATGCAGTACTTGCCCCACCACTCGCCAAGCTTTCAGGACAACGTCTGCCCATCGCTGCACTCGCTATAGGTACGATGTTGCCAGATTTACATCGCCTGTTTACTTTGCGTCATGATCCCACTCCTCATTTATGGTCAGCATTGCTGTATCCGAATTTATTATTGGGTCTTGTGTTTTGTGCGCTGTGGTATTTGCTCTATCGCCCTGCATTGTATCGCTTTGTGGGCGTGCATCACCCTTTAAATCTAAACACAATAAAATCTGCACTTGGGTTTGTAGGTGGCATGATTCTCGCCTTATTGATTGGCAATGCCACCCATTTAATTTGGGATGGTTTAACCCATCACGACTTTCGTAGTTTTGCCTTTCAGGATTTTTTAGCACAATCGGTACAATTAGGAACAGGTGTTTATCCGATGCATCGCGTACTACAAATTGGTAGTTCTATTTTGGTGCTGCCTTTTTTGTTATGGATGAGCCTGCATTATTATCGCAAGCATCGGCAGGTCAGTTCTGTAAGCACTAAAATTCGCGTTTATGCCATTGCTCTCATTCTCTTGTCGATTGTATGTGGTGGGTTTTCACTTTGGGATTATGCGCGTTATATCCCCGATGCGACTTGGCAAGCCGAACTGTATTATTTTACGGGACGTGCCATCAATGAGTTTAGCCAAGGGGCATTACTCATGTTCAGTTTAGGTTGTCTGTTATTTTTGTTTTTGGATCGGTAAGGGTAGATAAAATAAAGTCAAAGCTCATCACTTTATCCTGAATCTTGCTGCATTATCCTATTTCAGACACATTCCTTGTAAAAACCCACTGTTTTTGCAGCAGGTTCTTGTAGCCACATGCCCAAAGAGGCATAATCCTACCTTTGCTAAAGGCGGTGCGCTGTTTACGTATTCGCTTCCTTAACCCATATAGTTGGATTTTTAACGCTATGATGCGAACTCATTATTGCGGTTCTTTAACCGAAGCTCAAATTGATCAAACCGTGACCCTGTGTGGTTGGGTACACCGTCGTCGTGACCACGGTGGTGTAATTTTCCTAGACATGCGTGACCGTGATGGTCTTGTGCAAGTCGTAATTGACCCAGATACCCCAGAAGCATTTGCAACTGCAGATAAAGCACGTTCAGAATTTGTATTAAAAATCACAGGTCGTGTACGTCGTCGCTATGCAGGCACAGAAAATGCCAATATGGTCAGTGGACAAATTGAAGTTTTAGGCAAGGAAATTGAAGTTCTTGCAGCATCTGAAACGCCTCCGTTCCCATTGAACGATGAAAATACCAACATTTCAGAAGAAATTCGTTTGAAATACCGTTTCTTGGATATCCGTCGTCCAGAAATGTTAGATCGCTTACGTTTCCGTTCTAAAGTCACCAACCTAATTCGTAACTATTTAGACGATCATGGTTTCTTGGATGTTGAAACACCAATTTTGACACGTGCAACCCCTGAAGGCGCGCGTGACTATTTAGTACCAAGCCGAGTATCTAACGGTAGCTTCTATGCCCTGCCACAATCTCCACAATTATTTAAACAATTGTTGATGGTGGGTGGTATTGACCGTTATTACCAAATCGCTAAATGTTTCCGTGACGAGGATTTACGCGCAGACCGTCAGCCTGAATTTACTCAAATCGACATTGAAACATCGTTCATGAGTGACGATGACATTATGGATTTGATGGAAGGCATGACCGTGAAGATGTTCGATGAACTTCTAGGCGTGAAATTCGACAAATTCCAACGTATGCCATATTCGGAAGCGATGCGTGATTATGCGTCTGATAAGCCAGACTTGCGTATTCCACTGAAATTGGTAGACGTAGCAGACTTAATGCAAGACGTTGAGTTCAAAGTGTTTGCTGGCCCAGCGAAAGATCCGAAAGGTCGTATTGTTGCGCTTCGTGTTCCTGGCGCGGGTTCATTGCCACGTAGTGCAATTGATGAATACACTAAATTTGTTGGCATCTATGGTGCGAAAGGTTTGGCGTATATTAAAGTCAATGAGCTTGAAAAAGGCATCGAAGGTTTACAATCTCCAATCGTGAAATTTATTGAGCCAATCGTGCTTGATTTATTAAAACGTGTAGGCGCTGAAAATGGCGACATCGTATTCTTTGGTGCAGATAAAGCCAAAGTGGTCAATGATGCGATGGGCGCACTGCGTGTCAAAATAGGTCACGATTTGAACCTTGCAACCTGCGAATGGGCACCGCTTTGGGTCGTTGATTTCCCAATGTTTGAAGAAACAGATGATGGTAAATGGACCTCTGTGCATCACCCATTCACTTTGCCAAAATCAAGCGTTGAAGATGTAAAGAGCAACCCAGGTGAAGCTTTATCTGTTGCGTATGACATGGTATTGAACGGTACCGAAATTGGTGGTGGTTCACTGCGTATTTATACTTTAGAAATGCAAAAAGCGATTTTTGAGGCTTTAGGCATTGAAGAAGAAGAAGCCGAAGAGAAATTCAGCTTCTTACTGAATGCGTTGAAATACGGCGCACCTCCGCACGGTGGTTTGGCATTTGGTTTAGACCGTTTGGTGATGTTGATGACAGGCGCATCGTCTATTCGTGATGTAATTGCCTTCCCGAAAACTAAGACGGCTGAATGTCCATTGACTCAAGCACCTGCACCAGTTGAGGCGACTCAATTGCGTGATTTGGGTATTCGTTTACGTGAAAAACCAAAAGCAGAATCTCAAGAATAAGTTTTGAACGTTTCAGAAAAACCCTGCAAATTTGCAGGGTTTTTTATGAATTGAGATAAAGCTAAGCTAGTGGCATAATAGTGCTTCATTTTGAATTTTGAGTTGAGCGTTATTATGGCTATGCGTCCTGCAGTTCGTAATCGTGGCATTATGCTAATTGTATTTGCTGTCGCTCAATGGTTATTCATGCGTTATATTCTGGCTAATAACCTGTTTGCCTTAGACACCAATGACCGCATTTTGTACTTTAGCTTAAGTAGTATTGGCGGTGCATTTGTTATTTTTGTGGGGCTGATTTATATGGTGTTGGCGGGGAATGCGGAGAAATAACTATTACTATAATCAGATAATTTGATTATAGGTTTATAAATATAAGTAAATAACCTAAAAGAGGTTTAGGCTATTTACCAATCTAAATAATAGACTTCTTGCGTTAGTCAAATTTTATGCTGCTAAAAGCTATATTTTATGAGGTTTTAGCCAATTCAAAAATTAGATAAAACCATACTTTCGCAAGAGGCCTAATGCAAGATGTTTATTATTTAAGCGGGTTTTCACTTATTTCCAAATACTCTTTACCCAGTTCTTTCGCTCCAACATAGGATAAATGATTATTATCTTTATCACGATATAATGGAATATTATTTAAACTAGTATTACAAGAAATTTGATCACACAATAATGTATTAAGATTAACAATTTCTAGCTTTGGAAATTTAATCTTTAGACGATCAATAATTTCTAAATATTGTCTATCACGCAACTTTATATCATTAACAGAAATTATACAGTTTCTAGTTAAATCAAGTGATTTAACCCTCACATCACAATTAGCTTTAACTTTATTTAACTCAGGCACATCCAATATTAAGATAACTCTATCACTTGCTTTAGAAATATTATCAAGAGCACGTACCATTCCATCTTCAAATACTTCATTATTAGCTCTACCCGTACCATCAATCAGCTTAACTTTATCCGTTAAATAAGTTGAAAAATATCCAGAAACTATAGTTATGGAATAATGATTATCTTGTAAAAGTAAAGTTAAACTATCATTTCTCGTCTTAAATTGAGACTGAAGTACATATTCATGATTTGCTTTTCTTTCAAATAATTCCACAGAAGGTAGATACAGTGTCGTGCTTTGAGTTGGATCATAGCCTCTTAAATTTAAATCCTTGGCCCAAAAATCTACAGCACCTACCAAACTATTCGCATGTGAATCGCCAAGCAATATAAAGTCAATCTTTTCTCTATTTCCATTACCTAAAACACATAATGATGAATCAGGTAAATTTGCTTTATTTTTTGGAAAATCATGACAATCTTTTCTAACTACATGAGCAGCTGACTGCAATGCCGCAACTTGAGTGTTTACATGTTCATTAAATCGTTGAGGAAAACCAGAAGTATATTTAACAATCCCTGCTATAGCAGAAAGCCCTACGCTCGGTAATAAAAAACCTATTAAAATAACTCTTTTATTAGACCATACCATCCAACTCTTTGCTGGAAGTTCAATATACCTATAGGTAAGATAAGCTAAATATATTGTCGCAACCAAAATTAAAATCTGAATAATTGAATCTTTTTCTATCAAATAAATATTACAAAAAACAATAAGAGGCCAATGCCACAAATACATAGGATAAGAAATCTTTCCAAGCCAAATAGAATAGGAATTACCCAAGATAAAACTTTTTTTATCCGCGATCTGACTTAAATAGATAATAAGTGCTGTAGCCAGACAAGGAACCAAGGCATTCAAACCAGGAAATTTGGTCTGCTGATTAAACAGCATCGCTGTTGCAAATAAGCATAAAACACCTGAGTAAATACCAATTTGTATAAGTATTTCTTTTAATTTTATCTTCGGCAAAAAGCAAATCAAAGCACCTAAAAACATTTCACAGGCACGAACTGGCATTTTATAGTAGGCTTTACCGGCATTTTTCAGTATTTGTTGCTCTGCATAAAATACAGACAGCATAATTAAACTTATAACAATCCATATCAGCCATTTTGCATTTATTTTTTTTATCAAAAACAATAAAAATAAAGGCCAAAATAAGTAAAACTGCTCCTCAACCCCTAATGACCATAAGTGAAGTAAAGGCACCTCCTCAACACTTGTTGAGAAATATCCGCCAACCTCTTTACGCATGTATACATTTGCCATTAAGAAAGTTGAGTAAATTACACTCTCAAAATAAGACATCAACTCATGTGGAAGCATAAGTAAAGAACTGATAATAGAAACTACCGCAAGCATGGTAAAAAAAGCCGGTGCGAGCCGGATCACCCTTTTTTTGTAAAAGTGACCAATACGAAAGCGATCTTCCCGCATTTCTTTATAGATTATGGACGTAATCAGATATCCAGAAATCACAAAGAAAATGTCTACCCCAATAAATCCACCCTGAAATAAACTGACATGAAGATGGTTAAAAATAACAAAGAGAACTGCAATTGCCCTTAAACCATCTATATCAGCATTGTACTTTATGCTCATATATGACTAATCAATAAAAATTTTGTTTATTCTATTCGCTTCATAACCATTTACAACGATCAATTTATTCATTAAGGTAACCCATCTAAAAATAATAGGATCTAAAAGTAGAATTTACAAAAAAAATTGACCTGATATACTTGCCACATTAGTATGTCATGACTGAGAAAATGTCAAAAATCTTATTTATTATTGACCACTTAGGGTGTGGCGGAGCGGAAAGAATAACTTTACAATTAGCTGAATATCTTGCAGCTCATGAGCATAGCATTCATTTAGCAGTGTTAAATGGCCGACTGAATTATTATCACTGTACAGCTAATGTAGCTTATACTGATTTACAGCTATGTGAATCTTTTGCATACGGCAAAATGTGGAAAAATAAAGTATTATCGCCCGATGAAAGAACAAAAATTGATACTTTACTGGCAAATAATTTTGACTTAATTATTACAGGCTATAACAATGGACATTGGTTAGCACCTTATCTAAAAGGTAATGTATGGCATTGGATTCATGGGGATCTTTTAGAATTTAGAAAGTTCAATAATCCATTAAAGCAAATTAAAGAACATATTCGTTTTTTCAAGAATAAACGCAAATTTTCTAAATTATTTAAAAATAGAAATTTGATTACAGTAAACCGTGACCTAGAATCTAAAGCTCAAACCTATACTCAACCAAAATCAACAGTCACCATTGCAAATGGGGTACAAATATCAGATGACCTTATTGCTCAATCTCCATACACCGAAAAAAAATGGGATGTGATTTTTGTAGGACGTTTGGTTCCAATTAAACAAGTAGATCATGCAATTAAAGCATTTTCCATGAGTAATCTGAGTGGTAAAATGGCAATTGTTGGAGATGGGTCTGAGCGCCAAAAACTTGAAGCGCTCACCAAAGAACTTAACATCTCTGACAGAGTTGACTTCTTAGGTTGGGTAGATGAACCTCATACACTGATGTTACAAAGTAGATGTCTTATTATGTCGTCTCTGTATGAAGGTAGTCCTGTAACATTAGCTGAAGCAATTTTTCTTGGATTACCAATTTTTAGCTATAACTCTTCCTCTGGTATTCAGGATTTATCATGCCCAAATTGTGATGCTTTAAAACTTTCTCCAAAGCAGAATATTAATTTGCTGGCCCGAAATCTAGCAAAAATATCTATTGTTAACACATACTACTGCAAAGATTGTTATAAAAAAATTCATTTAAATCAAATGTCTAAACAATTTCTTAAATTAGCTCTTTCATCGTAATTAGGTTATAGATATGTTTTTCAAAAAAAAATCAGAAAATACAAATATACCAAACAAATTCTATCAAATATCAGAGCATCAGTTAGATGAAAAAGAGTTAATACCACTTTTTTGGTGGGATGAGAGTAAAAATTTTGGGGATTGGATTGGTCCATATTTGGTGAGCCAATTAACCTCCAAAGCGGTCTTTAATACTAAACAATTTCCAGTGATTAATAATAATTTTTTCACTGTTGGCTCAATCTTAGAGCATCTTCCAACAAACTCAAACAACTTGCATATTTGGGGTTCAGGTCTAATCCAGCCTATTAGTAATAGTAAAAACCTATTAAAAACACTAAAAACTTTAAAAAATTTGAATATTCATGCTGTTCGTGGTGAGCACACGCATCATGAGTTATCTAAACATCTCAAAGTTTCAATTCCTCAAGTGTATGGTGATCCAGCTATTTTAATGCCTGAGTTTTATATACCCTCTAGTTTGCAAAAACTGTATAAGATTTCAATTTGTCCACACACTACTCAACGTGAACTTTTTAATAATCTTGATAAAGACTTTCATATTATCGATGTTGAACAAGATATTATTAAAGTGATTGATGAAATATGCCAATCTGAAATATGTATTAGCGCATCTCTACATGGACTAATAATCGCACAAGCATATAACATCCCATGGGTTTGGATTGATATTTCAGATAAAAAACTATATGGGCAGCATTTTAAATTCTATGATTTTTTCAGCACATTAAATATATCTAATCCTATTAATCCTTATACTTTTAGCAGTTTAGATATACCAAAAATAAACTTTAAAACTGTTGCAAAATTAGCCAAATGTTATAACTTCAAACATAATCCTAAGAGTTTATTAGATAGTTTTCCTTTCTTTAAAAGAGAGCACTAGCTCTCTTTTTTATTCAGTTCATTATTTAAAGCTTCTAGCTCTTTTTCAAACTTTTCACTAATTAAATTATAACCATGCTTTTTCTTAAAATAATCAGCAGATTCTTTAATAATATTTTTCGCCCATCTTACTTTTTCATAATCTAATTTATCTTTTGGATGATCATGGACTATCCCAAGTTCAGATACACAACCCAATTTATAGCCTTCACGCAAGATCCTTAATGAAAACTCTAAATCCTCATATCCAATAAACATATTTTCATCATAACCATTCAGTTTCAAAAAGGTATCTTTTTTAGCTATATTTGCTCCACCAAACATAAAATTACAATAAAATGGTTTAGGATCAACCAGACTTGATACTGTTTTACCTTTAAAGATTGATCGTTGCTCTAGAAGATATTCATCCCCTGTAATTCTAGAAATAAATATATCACCACCATAAGCATAAATACTCTTTGTATCAGGATTTAATAAAGGTAAGGACATAAAGTGCGTATTTAAAACTGCAATTTCTTTCTGTGCTATTGGCAGTATGTTTGAAATAAAATAGACATCATTATCCAGACTCATAATCCAGTCATATTTTGCTTCTTTACTTGCTAGATTTCTTGCAAAACTTGGACCTGTATTTCTCCCAATTTCAATAATCCGACAATCATACTCAAAGTTTTCAATATATTTCTTTAATTTTTCAATTTCTTCAACATTTGAACCATTATCGACAATTAAAACTTCACCTTTAAATAAAGGAATATAATTCTTAATAGATTCAAGCAGTTTAATTGATAGATCTGAACGATTATATGAAATAAAACTAATTGTTAAGTTTTTTCCATGCTCACCAATATTTAAATTTTCCGTATTACCAATATTTTCTGATAGAAAGCGATGGGTATCATTTACAAGACTTTCGACTAGTATAAAATCTTTACCAATTTTTCGTTGATTATCATTTCTGAAATACTTTCTTAAAAAACGTGAAAAAGGTGAGATTGCTTCCATTTCAATTTCCTACATGACGAAAAAAATCGTCTAATAAATTAGATATATATTCAAATGAATACTTAAAACATGCATCATCATAACCATTTTTAGCAATTCTGATTTGATTAGATTTACTATTTATTATAGACATCAATACTACCGACAGATCATTAGCATCTCCACACTTTGCCATCAAACCATTTTCACCTTGGCGAATAATCTGCTGAACACTAATATGATCACTCGCAACCACGGGTTTCCCCCAGGCAAAAGCATCTAATATGGCTAAAGGTTGGGTATCATTCATGGTAGGCACGAGTGCAATATCGATATCATTGTAAAATTTTCTTTTATCTTCACCACCAATCCAGCCTAAAAACTCAACTTCATTTTCTAAATTCAAATCTTTAACCTGCTGAATTAAAGTAGCTTTCTGCTCACCTTCCCCGGCAATCAGAAGCTTCACTTTATATCCTTGTTGCTTGAGTTGCTGTACCGCAGAAATTGCTAAATGTGTACCTTTATATTCAACCAAACGCGTCATAATGCCTAAGACAACTGGTTCACTCAGCGTTTCAGAAAAAGAGGGCTGACTCTCAGGTAAGTGAATTAAATTTGAAATAATAGCCTGTGGTTTTTTAGTTAAATCGACACCTTTGTTTTTTGCCGCTTCTGCAACACATTGCCCCACATAAGGGGTAATATGAATAAATCCATCTGCGCGCAATGTTCTTTTCACGTTATGACTATGATTCATCGCAATAACAGGGCATTTAATTTGTGCAAAAAACATCGCATTTTTAAATAAGTAAACAGCACGTCCACTATGAGCGATTACAACATCAGGCCGATAAGAGCGTAACCATAAAGCTAGTTTTACTGCTGCAATCAGATCATAAAACCCTGAACTATTGAGTACAAATTTTGGATAATTTTCAGATTTTAACTTTTTATTTTCATCACCATATACCAAAACACCTTCATGCCCCTTGCTTTCTAATGCATCAAAAGTGTTTAGCATTGCTTGCCAACGCCCACCTGAAGCATCCCCATAAACTGTGTGAACTATTTTTAGTTTTTTCAAGAAAAGCCTTTTTAAAATTGCGCTAACTACTGATTAGAAAACATTTTATTATTAATCACCTAAATAGGCCACCACCTAATCTAAAATAACATACTGAATCTTGCCTTACTATAAGGTTGCTCTGACAACAGAATAGATTTTTGCTAATATACAGAGTTGATATATCAAACTTTTAAATCTTATGAAAAGCAAACCTAGCCTTGCTGTTCTCCTTATTCATGACCAACGTGCTGGGCATTTAAACCCTAGCTTAGGAGTTTACGACAATCTAGAAACCGCTTATTCAACCGCTTTATATAAAACAGTTACACCCACCTTAAAAAAGTGGCAAATCAGCCTCTTAAAAAAAATTAGTTGGTATCCGCGTTTATTCGATTTATTTACTGCTTTATTTTTTAAAAAAAATTATTTAAATCAAAATATTAACTGCATTATTTGCTCTGGAATGCCCAACTTAATCTATGGCATTTTTGTAAGCCGTAGTTTAAAAGTTCCTCTATTTTATGCAGGTGACTTACGTAAGGTAAACAGCAAACTAGTCAGCTGCACAATTACTGCACTCCCACAAAACACGCTATCAGACCAAGTTGTACTAACAACACCACCTGTTAAAAAAGAGTTTTTTAACATGCAACATGATCAACTCGATCAAACAACGGCTTTACTCGTTTTAGGAGGGGCTACAGATGAACATCCTTTTACTTATAGAGATTTTGAAAAAATCATAAGTAACTTCATTCTATTTTGTAGAAACAATCAACTTAAAGGCTTAATTACCAACTCACGTCGCACACCAAATCTAAGTGCATTTTTGAATAAAACTGATATTCCAAAAAATATCCAATTACATTTTATTGATACTGAAAAAGCTTTGTCACTAATTCAACTAATTCAACAAGCTACTTATATTTTCGTCACAGAAGACAGTACTTCCATGCTTGCCGAAACTATCCAAAGTGGACGTTTTGTCAGCTCAATATATGGCCCCAAGTCTATTTTAGAACCTTTAAATGAGAAATATCTTCAAGCTCAACTCATGCAGAGACAAATGCTCGAAGATATTTTTCAGTATCCAAATGTCAGAAATACCCAAGATTTAAACTCATCAAGCCCAATTACCCAAGCTTTTAAACGTAATTTAGGATATTAAAATGATTTCAGTCATCCTCACTCATTACAATAAAGGCCAATTACTGAATAGAACCATTGAATCACTACAACCTCAAGATGAAAATTTGCACGAAATTATTGTGGTAGATGACTGCTCTACAGACCCAGAATGGTCTAAAAACAGTAAATATCTAATAGAAACTTACCCAAAAATCAAAATCATTCAAAATGCAGACAATAAAGGCCCAGCTGTTCGTTTAAATCAAGGTGCATTTTCTGCAACTGGTAATTATCTATTTTTCATGGATGCTGATGATGTTTTAGCACCTAATCGTCTCAATATGTTTTTAGCAGAAATGCAAAAGCAAAATGCCGATTTATGTTATGCAGAAAAGGTTAAAATTCACGATCTGAATGAAATTCAGAAGCACACTATTGCAACATGGCAATCTAGCACAACACCTTTAAATTACGTACTTGAAAATAATATTATGCAGATGTGCGTTATGTGTACACGTGACTTATTTATAAAATCCAAAGGCTGCAATGAAAACATATTTATTCAAGATGAATCATTAGCTTTAAACTTATCCAAATATTCAAAAAAAATAATCTCTAGCGACTTACATAGTGTTTTTGTTATTTTAGATGAGACTGAAACAAAATCTATTCGTGGGGAAAACCGCCTATCCCGCCATCTAGAACAACAACACCATGATATGTTCTTCACAATTGATGATTTTATCCGAGACTATCCAGATATTGCTGAACAAAATAAAAAACTACTGATCAAAAAAGCAATTTCAACCTATTGGAAAAGTATACGCCATACACCCCAGCGAAAATTTACAGACTTCATCATTTACTTAACAAGTCGTCTTCATCCAATTCAAACATGGAACAAACATCGGATGAAGCTCACAACTTACTTCAACCAATTAGATCATGTAAGAAAAATTAATAGTAGAGAAAGCAACTAAGCTCTTTTCCCCAATTTCATTCGCAATTTAAAAGCAAATAATGAGTCTTTACCACTCACTTTAATACGTTGCAATTGCATAAAATCAGGCATTTTCCCATCTATGCCTTCTTGCGTTGTTACTGCATTGGTATATCCAGCCTGCTGTGCCAAACTTACATCACGCGCGGCATAAATACCAAATGGATATGCAAAACTATTTACAGAGCGATGAATCAAATCTTCAAGTGATTGCTTGGATTGAGTTAACTCATCTAAGCATTCAATATCATCCAACTTTGCAAGATTCGCATGGGTCATTGTATGTGAACCAATTTCCACCAAACCAGAATTTGCTACAAACTGCACTTGCTCATCATTAAGCTTTGGTTCACGCGCCAGCTCACCACTGTTATGGTGGGCTTTCTTATATGTCGACCAATCTCGATCATGCCGGTCCACAACTACATAAATCGTAGCTTTAGCTTGATATTTTTCTAAAATTGGAAAAGCATTTTCCAAGTTATCTAAATAACCATCATCAAAAGTGATTGCAACAGTTTTTGCAGGATGCCTCCCCCAATGATCTTGTAATTCCTGCATAGTTACAAAGTTAAAACCTTCTGCTTTTAGCCATGCTATTTGCTTTTCAAACTCAGTGGGCCTAACTCGTAATTTATTAAACTTGGCACCATCAATGTGCTCACGTACCATGTGATACATTAAAATTCGTGGTCTATTCCAATCTACTGCTGGCTTCCACCATGCGTACTTATAACTGAATGCGAACAACAAGATAAATAAAACAATCAGAATATAAATCACGATTAAATCACAGCTACTTGATTAAAAGATATGTTGCCACACGCTCTGCTTCTTTAAAAGCAGTCGTAGAATATAATTCAGCAATTTGTCTAGCATTCGATACAAGCTTTTGATCAACCAAATGCTCTACCGAATGCGTAATCCGATCCTCTTTCGCTCGATCTATCTGAATAAGCCCGACTTTACAACCTGCGGTGAGTGCCTCATATATCATAGACACACTATCTTCAGTCACCCAAACAGCTTCCGCTTTTTGCATTTCTTCAAAAATCCAGCCCTGCGGCGTTTGTTCAACTGGAAAAATTTGCAGTTGTGAAGAAAAACTTTGCTGAGCCAATGTCACTAAAAAATCAGCAGGTGTACGCCTAGAACTCGTCAAAATAATCTCACACTGCTTATTCTGCAGCACAATCTGTTCAATCGCAGACAATACCTTATCTGCATTCCAAAGATGCCGTTTAGATGAACCACCTAATGCAATCAAAATACGGTTTGGAATGTGTCGCTGCTCATTTTCAATTGGATTCAGCGCACCTTGTGTAACAATCACATTTGCCTGCTCTGGCACACCATCATGTTCAGGAATAACCACATGATCAAACCAAGATAATGGAAAATTGGGTTTCATTAAAATGACAGTTTTTGCACATGGAAAAACTTTACCCATCAAGAAAACACGTAATTGCGTATGACTGCCTACCCCAAAAATGTAATCTGGTTGCTGCGATACAGCCGCATGTTTTTGTTTTTTATATGCGGTCAATAAACTCAACAGTGGTAAATGATCAATTGAAATTTCTTCAAAAGTCAGATCAATATTTGTTTGCTTTTGCATTGCCTTAAAAAGACCCAATGCTTGAGAGCGATGACCTGCCTTACCATCGCTCACATATAAAATATGCATATTCACCCACCAGATCTAAAGCACGAATCATATTATTTTACTCGATCAAAGCATTTTAAGTAAGCAAAGCTACATATCCTCAATGACTCGAAATATAAACTTCATTGAACTGTCACAGGGCTTGAATCCGCCTTTTCAGATTCAATGAGTAATTGAACCGCTCTTTCTCTAATTTCGGGGGTATAGTTTGGTTTTTTCATCGGAATAGTCTCTCAGAATATTGAGTCTCCGACAAACCCGGTACGGTTCAAATTGCCTTATTGACATACTCCCCCCACTTTCGTTTTCACTCAAGTGGGGGATTCTAAAAGCAAAGCTCTTAGGCGACTTCCTCACGGATTTCGCTTGCTTTCTGCTTCTTAGGGCGACCTTTACCGCATCCACCC
>NZ_JAYFSK010000036.1:0-27359 GCF_041464035.1 Acinetobacter sp. AL9
GCAAGAACGGACTGACCGCTACAAGTCGGAACTGACCGACTCAGGCTCTAGTTACACGCTTGGCAACAAGACATTAACAGAGTGCGAATTAGTCCTTGACTATGTTTGACTACATTTTAAGGAACAGTTACTTACGCTTAAGGTTGGATTTACATTTGAAACCGTAATGTCTCATGAGAGTAAAATCGAGTTTTTGCGAGATGCTAAAACGCAAGGCTATCGTACCTATTTATACTTTGTGACGACTGAGGACCCTGATATTAATGTGGACCGAGTTAAACAACGTGTGAAAAATGGTGGTCATCCAGTCGAAGAAATTAAAATCCGTGAACGCTATTTCCGCACTATGCACATGTTGATTGATGCGATTGAAGTATCTGACCGAGCGTATTTATTTGATAACTCAAGTAATGCGACCAAGAATATGGCTTCTTATATCTGTGAAGTGACTAACGGAGATACATTGATCATTAATCCAGATTTTAAAGGAGAGTTTCCGATCTGGTTTGAAAAATATGTACTTGTTCATTTGGTTGATGAAGAATAAAAAAACCGCGCTTGAATCATTCAAACGCGGTTTTTTAAATATTCACAGGTCAGTAAACTGAACCCATCGGCATCTTACTCAGCCAACATTTTACTCAGTATTCATAGCCATTGTTGATTGACCATTGCTGCAATTTGCCATAATAGATTTCATCGTTGAACAGTAGGTCTGCTTTAGAGGCAGCATTACTTTCTTCAGTTGGGCAGAAACCATCATCACAATCGGCATCGACAACCCAGCAACCACGAACGAACAATACTTTATTGCCTTCTTGCTCCAGTTGTTTCTGAACACGATCAATCGCTTCATGTAAGTCATCTGCGCCTAAATATGCGGTCAAATACGCATAAGAGCCTGTTTCATCGGATGCTTTGCGGAACTCGACACCCACACAAAATAAATGTTTTTTCATTCTTGGCTCCTTGTCATCTTATACAGCTAAACTAATCTTTAATTTGGTCTAGGTCTAGTGCTTTTTCTTACACTTAACAATACGTTACCTATTCACAATACTGCAGTTCAAAGTAAAAACATAGTATCCAAATATTAGACTTAAGCCATAATCGCTGTATAAATGAGGTAGAACGCAACACCAATGACTGTTGTAGCAAATACCTTTTGTACAGTATTGCTATTCATGCGATGTACCAAAGTACGTCCAAGTAACATCCCGACAATACACGCCAGAACAAAGGTGATGGTGACTGCCATTGGGTACTGAAAGCCATCTAAAACGTGTGCTGAAATACTCACGCCACCAATCAGGAAAATAATCATCAAAGAGGTTGCGACGATACTGCGCATATCCAAATCGGTAAATTTACGCAATAACGGCACAATAATAAAACCACCGCCCACACCCAACAAACCCGTCAGCAAGCCTGCAATTACACCAACACCACCAAGCAAAGACGCCGTTTTAACATTCCAAATTAAGCGTCCTGTGTTTTGGTTTACCTTACACGGTGGATTAATTTGGTCGTTGACTTTATTAAAGAAAATACGATACGCCACAATAAACATGACCAAACTGAACGCCAGTGTTAACCAAATGGGCGGGACAATACCTGCCAAATGCACCCCGTAACGTGCAGATGGAATACTGATTAAGGCAATCCACAATGCAGCACGATAACGCACAATACGTTTGAACAAGCCTTCAACTGTGCCAACCAAAGCTGCCAAAGTGACTGCCAATAAACCCACGGGTGCAGCCTGCGCCACAGTCCAGCCTTGGCTTGCCATAAGAGCAGGAACGGCAAGAATACCGCCCCCTGCCCCTGTCAAACCCAGCAAAGTACCAATCGCCAAGCCTTCTAGGATTAACATCCACATGCGTATTTTCCCCTATTCCATCACTGTGTTGTGCTGTGCAAGCATTACTTGCCGCAAACTTTATTGGCAGGCAAAGCCACATCAATATGTTTTGGATAAGGCAGTTTTAAATTCTGCATGAGGGTAATAAATTCCGCTTTGGTGCGCCCTTGTCCTAAACGCGAGTTATTGCGTTTTTCCTGCCCAACGGTAGAAGACACACGCCCTTTGTAGTCATGCCCTGGGTACACCAAAGTGTCATCAGGTAAGCTAAAAATTTGTAGATGAATACTGTCATATAAAGTCGCCGGGTTGCCTTCCTGAAAGTCAGTACGACCACAACCATCAATTAACAACGCATCGCCAGTGAATACCATGCCATTGACCACATAGCTGGTACAGGCGTTGGTATGACCCGGGGTATAACGTGCTTCAATCAATAATTCACCCACACGAATGGCGCTGCCATCGGTAATGAAAATATCGCCACACACCACACCTGAATTACGATGTAATACAGTTTTACAACCAAAACGTGTTCTGAGTTCGTTGGCAGCAGTAATATGGTCAGCGTGTACGTGCGTATCTAAGCTATACACCAATTGCAAATCATGCTGTTCTAGAAAAGCAGTATATTGCTCAACCTCTGAAATTACAGGGTCAATCAGCACCGCTTCACGGGTTTGTTCAGATGCCAATAAGTAAGTATAGGTCGAGCTGTCAGCTTCAAAAAATTGATGAAAGATCATGAGATATACACCAAGTTTTATATTTTGTTATTCTTAATTTTGCAAATATAATGCCAACTTAATCTCTTTTAAATATATTAATAAAATACAATATATTAAGAAATATTATTTAATTTAGGTCATATTCCATGTTTCACATCTGTTGCATTTTATGTTTCAATTGAATCACTAATGAAACAAAAGATGAAACATCATGAATTCGATACATGACTTTGAACAACAAGCCAGTCTTGAAAGCTTTTTGTTTCATTTACAACAACTTTGTCCAGACAGTTTGCTCTATGTTTATGACGACATTGCTCAAACATGGATTTATGAATATGCACAAGATGCTTCTGTTTCTGCAGCTACGGGTAAAACATTAAAAAACCAATTATTGAAATTAAAACTACAATCACAATCAGCATCACAACCACAGACAGGTCTGCTGCAACTCCCGAATAGTGCTAAGGCATGGCACTACCACAGCTTAAATATTCGTGTCCATACAGCCGATTTCACAGGATGTTTATTCTTTCTGCAGCCTAGCGTTGCAACAGTGTCATCACAAACACTCACCCCATCTGCCCAAGCACAAAATAGTTTGGCGGAGTTTTTCCACAGTGATTCGCCACAAATGCAGCACATGTATTCCATTATTGAACGGGTGGCGATTACTGAATTTCCTGTTTTGGTACGTGGTGAATCTGGTAGTGGTAAAGAGTTGGTGGCGCAAGCAATACATGCACGCAGCCAACGGCATGCACAAGTCTTTATTGCGATTAACTGTGCTGCTTTAAATGCCAATATTTTAGAAAGTGAATTGTTTGGGCATGTGAAAGGTGCATTTACAGGGGCAATTCGTGAGCATAAAGGTGTGTTTGAACGTGCGGCAGGCGGTACTTTATTTTTAGATGAAATTGCAGAAATTCCACTGGAACTGCAAGCTAAATTATTGCGGGTATTAGAAACGGGCGAATTCACCCCTTTGGGCGGTGAAAAAGCGATTAAATCGAATGTCAGAATTATTACCGCAACCCATCGCGCTTTACGTGAAGAAGCGCGTTTAGGCAGATTTCGCCAAGATTTACTTTATCGTTTACGGGTGATTCCAATTTTTGTGCCACCACTACGTGAACGTAAACAAGATATCCCTAAAATTGCAGCATTTATTTTGCAACAACAAGCCCAGTTTCAGGTCACGCCACATTTGACCGAGCAAGTACTGAAGGTATTAATCAATTACGACTGGCCGGGCAACGTGCGTGAATTAAAAAATACCTTGCTGTATGCATTGACCATGTCAGCAGGTAAAACGGAAATTGATCAACACGATTTACCCGATGAAATTGTGCATGCTAGTTTGAAACTCGCCACAGCTCCCCCAACGCCACAACCTATTGAGCTGCCCATCAAAACCAACAATAAAGTAGATAAAGACACACTGCAGGATTTACTGGAAAAATATCAGGGGCAAACTGAATTGGTGGCACAAGCCTTGGGCATTAGCCGAACCACCTTATGGCGTTATCGAAAAAAATATCATTTATGAGGCGGAAGTTTGCTGAATAAAGGACGCTTTGCTTTGATCTGCATATTCATAAATGGTGTCTAAATCTTTTTGAATGGCAGCTGCGACTCGGCTAGGCATCAACTGATTAAGTTTTACAAAGACTTTTTCAGGATAACCGACCTGATAGGATTGACGGTCTGTTTGTAAAAATTGATACAGTTCTTGTGCCACAAATTCAGGTGAATCCACTTTTGTACCCATTTTGATATTCATTTCAATCACATCGGGATTATTCATACTGGTATTGGTCGCGCGTGGGGAGAAATATCTAAAACGAATGGCAGTCTGACAATACTCTCGCGCCAACGCTTCAGTTGCACCACGCAAGGCAAACTTACTGGCGCAATAACTCACATAGCCAGGATAGCCGATGCTGCCAAAAGTCGAGCCAATATTGATGATCTGACTCGGCTGACTGTCCGACATATATGGAATCACATCCTGAATCAGTTGCAGCGGATAAGCCACATTGACCAACATCATTTGCTCAATGGTATCCTGTGATTGCTGCGCAAACAGACGAAAATCATTCATGCCTGCATTGTTAATATAGTAATGAATCGGCTGTTTTAATGCGGCAAGTGCCTGAATAAAATCATGACGACTGCTGGCATCAATTAAATCACAACGCAGACTGTGTAATTGCAACTGAGGATACTGCTGCGCCAGACTTTGCTCTAGTTGTTGCAAGGTGTCTTGCTTACGCCCAACCAAAATTAAGTTTAAGCCTTTTTCAGCAAAATGATGCGCAATCGCATGACCAATCCCGCCTGTTGCCCCGAAAATCACCGCAGTTAAATTTGACATAAAAGATACTCTCAATTTTAAGATATTCGATACAACTCAATTATAAAAATGCAGGATTCAGTCCCAAGCCCATACAAATATAGAGTTTACGATCTTCTAATGGCACCAATATTTCACGTCTGCCATGCATAAAGCGCTTGTTATCAATGAGCACCACATCACCATCTTGCCAGTCAATTTCTGAGGTTTCACGCTCGGAACGCTCTGCCAATTCTTCCAATAATTCTGCTTGGATTTCGCTGCCATCGGCAAAGTAAAAACGCGGCTTTTCGTAATTATAAGAAGGCCCCAACAAGGTATTGGCAAAGGCAGGCACAGCTTTTAAATTGTCATGGCGAATCATCGGCATGTTCAAGTCATACTGCACACCTTCATCATGCGCAGGACGAATCCGTTGTCCAGGAATCATCTCAATAAAATGAGCGAGTTCCTGCTGCCCGACCTGTGCAGCATCGGCAATATTGAGTGCAGTTGCCACATACTTTTGCCACATACTTTTGCCACATTACTTTAGGTAAGTAACGGCTGATGGTCATCGGTTCAGCAAATTTCTGCTTCAGTGTGTCAGGCAGTTTTTGCCATACCTCATGTCCATCACATAAAGTAGTCTGCGAACCACGCGAAGCACTTTTTTCACTAAAAAAAGCAATAATATCAGGCGGCATTGGGGTTGAACCATTTTCTATATGCAGTCCCATTGCCTGCGTACCTGCATCTACTTTTTGCGATTGTCGGGTCACATTTTCACGTGCAGGGTCATAGGTCAGTTTTTGGCAAATATTGCTCATCAGCCCACTAAACGCATTCACATCATAATGTTCATTTCTAAGTAAAACCCAACCGTGCTCCACCAAACGATCTTTAATTTGTTGTGGGGAATGTTTGAATTGCTGTTGTGCAATATTCATGTGATTTCTCTCTATCTCTATTGATGACTGACAGGTTGATGTCTATCTGTGAAACATCTCCAAGATCAGCCATTTAATACGTTGTAGGATGTGCCAAAGCTGTCTGATACTGTTGCTGAATGACTGCTCTACGCAATTTTCCGTTATCGGTTAACATCTGATTATTTAAAGAAAAAGGTTGTTCAGCACGGCACCAGTGTTTAATTTGGGCATAATCAGGCATACGGGTATTGGCACGATAAATCGCGGCTGCCAATTGCTCATCTGAACGATGTTCCTCGGCATAAATCACTGCAGATAATGACGGCTGCGCTTCACCAAACACGGCAATCTGTTGAATTTCAGGCTCACTCAAACTGTTCGATTCAACCCATTCTGGTGAAATATTGCGCCCAAAACTGCTGACAATAATTTGCTTGATACGCCCCGTGATATATAAATAGCCATCTTCATCAAAATAACCTGCATCGCCTGTGTGAATATCGGCTGATACCGCATCCTGCTCACGCCCAAGTTCATGCATATATCCCAACATGGCATTGCCCTTGACCACCACTTCTTGATTAGCAGAAATTTCAACCTGAACATGCGGCAACACTCGTCCAACGCTACCAATTCTGCGAGCTTCAGGCAGGTTTAAACTCACGACCAATGCACATTCAGACAGACCATAACCTTCATAAACAGGTAAATTGAATTGCTGACACTGCTTGAGTAAATCTGCAGACACCTTGCCACCACCCACGGCAATAAACTTCAAAGTGCGCAAGCCCAAATCGCCATGTTGATGGATATATTCCACAATCGCTTTGAGCATTTGTGGCAATAAAATCACGCTTTCAATATGATATTGCTGCACGGCATCGACAAAGCGTGAAACATCAAACTCATGGTTGGACAGCAAACCAAACTGACTGACTTCAGCCACCACCACTGCACGCCCCATGTGAAAAGGCACATACACGCCTGCGATATTTTCAAGCAATGTTGCAAATGGAATTAGACACAAATGCCGCCCAAGCTGGCTGCTTTGCAATGCCTGACTTAAACAGTACGTAATTGAATTAATGGTGGCTTCTGCCAAACACACACCTTTGGTAGTACCCGTACTGCCCGAGGTATAAGTAATTTTTGTAGGCTGCTCAGCAGAATTTGGGGATAAATGCGGTTGTGCTGTTTCAACGCTTAGACGAAACAACTGCCCTTGATATAAATCTGATGGTGGCAAAACCTGTGCCTGAACTGCATCAATCATCTCCAACAAAGCTTCTGGAATAGCAGTATTTCCAATAGCCGAGTTAACATTGGACGGAGTATCGCTTTGTGCAGTATCCGTCAAAATACACAGCAACTCGGCTTGGCTGTCTTGCAGTAAATGTTGCACTTGTGCAGCAGTAAAAAATAAAGGCACAGGAATGACTGTCATTGCAGCTTTACGTGCGGCTAAATCGACCACAATCCAATCGGCCTGATTCACACCCCACAACGCCAAACGCTGTACTTGATAAGTTGCCAATTCTGCACTGAGCAACTCAACCCGTTGCTGTAATGTGGCATAACTCAGTGTGGTTTGTGCCGTCACAATTGCTTCACGCTCAGGGTCTGTTTGGGCATAGTGATTCAGGTTTTCAAATAACTCATTCATCTTTCAATTTCCGCCTTTCTGCATGACCTTAGGCATAAAAACAATATTGCTGTTGCGTGACCGCCAACGCTGCTGCAACGTCAATCGCCAGTACATAAGGCTTCTGTTGGTAATAACTGCCCCATTGATGCTGTGCATCGCCCAAGGCTTCGGGGTTGGCTTTTTCTAGTACCTGAAAATGCAAACCCATTTGCTGTAACACATAGCGCACTGCTGCTGTTCCTGTGCAAACTGCCCACGACACATTGTTCTGCGATAAGTGAAAGACCAAAAAAGCCACCATCAATTTGGCTTTGCTCATGTCTTGCGCTGCCAAGTTGCCAATTTCAACAATCTGCGCGCGCGTTACAGGCACTTGGCTCAATTGGGTTAAAATGGTTTCAATGGGTGCACCTAAATACTGTTCCAAAAAGGCTTGGTTTGCGCCCAATGGTTGCATGCCAATCACCACTTGCATGTCGTGGTTTACATAGCCTGCAAACAAGGTATCTAAAAAAGTATTTATGGATGCCTGATGGACTTTTTGGTATTTATCTCGAATAAAATGCTCTAATGCCAAGCGTTGTTTGCTAGCATCTTGGGTCACAGTTGTCACATTTAAATGTTGTGCTGTTGTGTGTGCTTGAATCACCGAGGCATAGCTGTGTAATACATCTAAATGTGGCTGTTCTAGGTTCAACTGTTTTGGGTTCGTTTGTGGTTTATACGGCTGCGCTACAGATGCATACCCGTTGAATTGTTTTTTATTTTTTTTCTGATGAAAATTCGCATCCAGAAAATGCGTTTGACTGGATGATTGAGCATCAAAATTAAATTTGATCATGTGCATCACATTGGATAGAAAATAACTCAATGCTCAAGATAGAAATCTAAACTTAAAGAAAACTTAAGTCGCTACAAACTGTCACAATTCAAAAAACTCTTCATGCACACAAAAAAAGGAGATGATCACTCAACTCCTTATATGTTTAAAACAATAAACTAATCAAAAATAAACAGTCATCCAATTATGCAAAACACAATTGTTCGCGCCCTACCTTAGATTTTAATAGGCAT
Organism: Acinetobacter sp. AL9; assembly: GCF_041464035.1. Classification (NCBI taxonomy): domain Bacteria; kingdom Pseudomonadati; phylum Pseudomonadota; class Gammaproteobacteria; order Moraxellales; family Moraxellaceae; genus Acinetobacter; species Acinetobacter sp. AL9. Next base: position 8,579 of record NZ_JAYFSK010000036.1, read on the forward strand.
AAGACGCAATTGCCGTTGCAATTGGTTTATCTTCATCATTGACCATCGTCATACGCATGGTGCAGCCTTTACGCGCTAAACGCAAAGTTTCCGCACGGGCAATAAAATACTTGCCGCGTCCCGGTGCTAAATAATCCACTCGCATATCTACGGTAGCCAAACGAGTGACTTTTTTAATGGTATCGGGCAAATCGTCAGGTTCTGTCCGTTTATATAACTCCCCCATTGCCACAATACCGCCCACACTGTCCAAAATGGTTGCAGCAACACCACCATGTAAAATTTGGAAAGCCACGTTGCCCACCATATACGGTTGCATCTCAATATAGGCTTCAATTTGACCATCTACCACACGCATGCTCATGCCATTGTGTTGAAAAAATGGCGATCCATTAAATGCATTGACCAATTGTCTTAGCACGACATCAATATCGACTTTCGCGCCTAAATGTATATTCCCAGTCCAATTTTTCTCTGCATTACTCATAACGTGCCCAAAAGTCCAAACAACTCAATTTACCAACAATAAAAACAGCCAATGTATGCCCAAATGAAATTTAAGGGGCTACAATAGTCGTCTAGTTTAATACTGATCAGTGAGATTTTTATGACCTATACGTTCAATCGCCCTGCATTTCCTGCCACTCGTATGCGTCGTATCCGTAAAAATGATCAATTACGCGCCATGGTTCGCGAAACTCACTTAACCACAGATCACTTGATTTATCCTGTATTTGTTTTACCGGGACAAAATCAAACCCAAGATATTCCAAGCATGCCGAATATTCAGCGTTTATCGGCAGACTTATTACTCAAAAAAGCCGAGCGTTTAATGCAGCTGGGTGTGTCTAAACTGGCATTATTTCCAGTCACGCCACAAGAAGATAAAAGCCTGACCGCAGAAGCAGCATGGCGTGAAGATGGCTTGGTGCAAAACACACTACGCCTGCTGAAAAAAGAATTGCCAGAGATGGTACTTATTACCGATGGCGCACTCGACCCGTACACCACTCATGGTCAAGATGGCATTATTGATGACACAGGCTATGTCCTGAATGATGAAACGGTTGAATGTCTAATTAAACAGGCTTTAAGCCATGCCGAAGCGGGTGCAGATGTGGTTGCGCCAAGTGACATGATGGATGGCCGTATTGGTGCGATTCGTCAGGCGTTGGAAAGCAACGGGCATATCTATACCTCTATCATGGCTTATTCAGCCAAATATGCCTCTAGCTTTTACGGTCCTTTCCGTGATGCAGTCGGTTCTGCCAGCAACCTAAAAGGCGGCAACAAATACAATTATCAAATGGATATTGGCAACCGTGCCGAAGCCTTGCATGAAATTGCACTGGATATTCAAGAAGGTGCAGACATGGTGATTGTAAAACCAGGCATGCCTTATTTAGACATTGTACGTGAAGTGAAAGATAACTTTGGTGTGCCAACCTTTGTCTATCAAGTGAGTGGTGAATACGCCATGCTTGCTGCCGCGATTCAAAATGGCTGGTTGTCGGACAGTGTGATTATTGAATCGCTAATGAGTTGCCGCCGTGCAGGTGCAGATGGTATTTGGACATATTTTGCCGAAGAAGCAGCACTCAAACTTAAAGATATGACATAAACAGGCGACTTTCATGCACATCGCAATCATTGGTGCAGGCATCAGCGGTTTGTTGTCTGCACTCGAACTGGTAGAGCAGGGCTGCTCTATCAGTATTTTTGATCAACAACAAGCAGCACAAGCGGCATCATGGGCAGGTGGCGGAATTCTTTCTCCCATGTATCCATGGCGTTATCCTCAAGCGGTCAATGACTTAGCCCAATTTGCCAAACCGCAGTACCAAGCATGGAATGAAAAACTCAAACCTATTACAGGCATTGATTTTGAAATCCATGAAACAGGCATGTTGATTTTTGATGAAGATGATTTTGAGATTGGTTTAAATTATGCCGAACGTCATCATGAACCGATGCAGCAAGCTGAATATCTGAATCGGGAACAACTCGAACAAATTAACCCGCATATCCATCCCAAATTTAAACAAGCCCTGTATTTCTCACAACTTGCCAATGTGCGCAATCCGCGTTTATTACAATCGCTCACGCAATATTTGAAACAACATCCGCGCGTGCGATTTTTTGAACACTGCCCAATTCAGCAATTTCAGATCACTGAAGATCGTATTCAAGCCATTCAATCTGCCGATGGTCGCTTGCATCGTGCAGATCATATCGTGCTTGCGACAGGTGCATGGTCACAGCAGTGGGCGGCACAACTGGGTTTAGAGATTCCTGTACAGCCTGTACAAGGGCAAATTGTGTTATTTAAAACCCCTGCACAATGGTTGCCAAGCATGTGCATGAACAAGGTGATGTACTTGATTCCACGTCAAGATGGGCATGTGCTATGCGGTTCCAGTATGCGTCACGTTGGTTTTGACACCACACCAAACCCGCAAACCCAACAAGATATTTTAACGGCTTGTTTTGAAATGGTGCCTGAATTGGCACAGTTCCCCATTGTGAAACAATGGGCGGGTTTACGTCCAGGCTCGCCTACAGGTGTGCCGTATATCGGCAAAGTACCAAACCTGAATAATGTATGGATGAATTTCGGACACTTCCGTAATGGCTTATGTATGGGCACTGCTTCAGCGCAGTTATTAAGACAGCTCATGCTTGGGCAAGAAACGATTGTTGATCCTACCGCTTATGATCCAAAGCAGTTACAGCCCACCTCAATCTGTGCATAACACTCAGCAGCATCCTCTGTTTAAGTAGAGGATGATGCACCCAGACAAGCCGCTAGCGCCTGTTCAAGTTTTGGATATTGAAAGCAATAACCTGCTTGTTCTAATGCTTGTGGTTTGACATATTGCCCATTCAGCACCAATTGCGATTGCTCGCCCAATAACCAACGCAAGACAAAAGCAGGTAACACCAAAAATGGACGACGTTTTAAAAGCCGAGCTGCGGTTTCGGCAAAGTCTTGCTGACTGGTTTTTTCAGGTGCAACCACATTCAAAATTTTGGCGTCTACAGGTTGCATCATTAACCAGTGAATGGCCTGTAAAACATCTTGTATATGCACCCATGCAACAGGCTGCCGTCCATGCCCAATCCGCCCGACGGCATTTAAACGAATTGGTAATAACATTTGCGGTAAAATGCCGCCACCGCGTCCAAACACCACACCCAAACGCATAATTTTAGTATTTTGCTGGCTAAAGCTTAAAGCAGCTTGTTCCCATTGCTGACACAGTTGCGACATAAAAATATCTTGTGCTGTACTGTGCTCGGTACACAATGTAGACCATTGTTCCTGCGGGTCAATTCCGTAATACCCCACAGCCGAGCCTGAAATAATACACTTGGGGAAAATACGGCGCTTTTCAAGATATTGATATAAGTACAGTGTGGTCTGAACTCGACTATCAAGCAATTTTTGTTTGCGTGCTGCTGTCCATCTGCCCTGCCCAATACTTTCTCCCGCCAAATTAATCACATAATCAATTTGGTCGGTGTCGAGTTCATCTAACTGCTGAATCCAGCGTAATTGTGGATGTTTGGATACTCGATTGGGCTGTCGGGTTAGCCCCACCACCCGATAATCCTGTTGCAATAAAAACGGCAACAATTGTGAACCAATAAAACCACTTGCCCCTGTTACCAGTACCAAAGGTTTATGCATCTTCCAATCTCAGCATGATGAAAAATATAGTTTTAGCTATACGTGATTTAGACTGAATGTTCAAGTCTAAGCAAATCATCATCACATAACTGATCATGTATATTTGAAGAAAATCAGATATTAACAACTTCTTTTATCAGCCAAACATTTTAACTGCCATACGCTGTGCCTGTTTACCATAAAACCAATAGGTCAGCAGATACAATGGAATTGCGATCAACAAGAACATGATCACCACCACACTCATAAATTGCGGCTGTTGCAAATACTGTAAAAAATCTTGCCAAATGCTTGGGTTTTGGCGAGAAAATATCGCCAAACCTAATAATAAAAACGCCAAGTTATAGCCCCAAAAAATCAGGCTAAATCCTAAAGTAAATGTCTTGCGTTCCTTGTCATTCGGCGCACGGCGTTGTTGTTTTAAAAACTTATACAGCACTAAAATCATGGCAACCAAATAAGGCACCGCAGTTAAAATCCCGCCTACACCCGCAGGTAATAATGCAGCCAATACGCCACAAATACAGGTCATCACAAAGCAATACAAGAAAAACCAGATAAAATAACGGCTTAGCGATACCATAAAGATGACTCAGACAAAAGATTCAGCCTAGTATAAAAAAAATTGATTTTTTTTTCATGAAATTGTCAACCGAATACAAAAGCCTGACGTTATATAGGCTACAAGGTCACAACAACCGTTAATGTGTATGGCATCCACAATATTTTCGGTGACCTGACTAAAGCAATAAATCGCATACAGTCATGCTTTGAACAGCAGCCAAAGCTTTACTGTATCGCAAGTTTTTCTTTGACCGACGATTTCATCATCACTCGAATCGTCGGTCTTTATTTTTTAAGGTCTTTTTTTAGCCTTTCTAACATCAGTATTTTAACTCTCTATATTTTTCTATACAGATCACGACAGATTTTACTTTCCTTTCTCTTTAAAATCTCTGCGACCTAAATTGTCGCTTTAAAAGCAGAAAACTGGTTTTTTGCCGCAGTGTTGCGCTCAGTTATGTTAAGTTATCCCATAATTCAACATCAAGATTGGAACACACATGGCTGTTCATTTTTTACATACGTCTGATTGGCATTTGGGGCAATTTTTCCATCACCATGAACGTGAATATGAACATACTGAATTTTTAAATTGGCTCTTAACTCAAATTAAAAGCAAACAGCCGAATGCCCTGCTCATAGCAGGCGATATTTTTGATGTGGTCAATCCTGCTTCGAGCGCTCAGAAACAACTCTATCAATTCCTTACCGATGCGCATGTGCTTGCTCCACACATGCAAACCTTAATGATTGCAGGCAATCATGACTCTGGGTATCGCATTGAGCAAGTTGAACCCTTTTTAGACCGCTTCAACGCCAAAGCTGTGGGCGTGATTGGTAAAACAGCCGAGCAAAAATTAGATTTAGATAAACTCCTAGTGCCTATTTATGACGCTGCGCAAAATATTGTGGCATGGTGTCTGACCCTGCCCTATTTACGCAGTGCAGAAATTACAGGTTTAAATGAACATAGCAGTGACAATCAATCTGCTGTTGCTTACTTACATCAACAACTGATTGCAGAAGCCAAAGCCCGTAAACAACCCGATCAAGCCCTGATTTTAATGTCACATGCACACATGCAAGGTGGCGAAACTTCCGACTCAGAACGCCCAATTGTAGTGGGGAATGAAGAAGCCTTATCGACTGCGCTGTTTGATGAGGTGATTGACTATGTCGCACTCGGACACTTACACAAACCGCAACAGGTCGGACAGCCACACATTCGCTATAGCGGCTCACCCATCCCTTTATCATTTAGCGAGCTGAATTATAAACACCAAGTCCTTGAAGTTAGGATTGATCCATTACAGGCAGATGCACAGCGTTTCCAATATGAAAGCTTGCTTATTCCACGTACGGTAGAGCTGCTTCGGATTCGCTGTGAACTTTCTGAATTAATCACCGAACTGAATAAATTGCCAAAAGATGAAATTGCAGAAGTTTGCGCACGGCATTTTTTAGAAATTGAATATATCAGCGATGCCCCGCCACCCATTGATTTACGCCAACAAATTGAACAAGCACTGCCTGCCAACCGCTATCGTTTACTGCGCATTGCACGACGCTTTCAAAACTGTGAAAACTCGAACGTGCAACAATCAAAAATTGATTTAGAGCCGCCTACGCCTGAAAAATTATTTTTAGATTTATGGGAAAAAATGGGCTATCAACCTGACCCAGAAGTGAGCCAAGATTTTTTACAGCTTTTGGCCGAAGCCCAACAAGAACTTGATCAGAATAAAGCTTAAGGATTTGCCATGAAAATTTTACGTTTAAGTTTAAATAATTTGGCATCTTTGGCAGGCACGCATGTCATCAATTTTGAAGATGAGCCACTGGCACAGGCAGGTTTAATTGCAATTACGGGCAAAACTGGTGCAGGCAAATCGACTTTGCTGGATGCCATGTGTTTGGCACTTTATGACGAAATTCCACGTTTGAGAGGTGCAACAGGCAGCCTGACCGATACCGCAGGCAAAGAAATTTCCTTAAAAGATTCTAAACATATTTTACGTCGTGGTACGACTTCTGGCTTTGCAGAACTTGAATTTATCGCGCTTGATCAAAAACGCTATTCGGCACGTTGGCAAATTCGCCGTGCGCACAATAAAGTGGATGGGAACTTAAAAGTTGAACGTGCCATCACCTGCTTAGATGAACAACGGGTTTTAAATCAAAAAATTTCTGAAGCTACGCCGATTGTAGAACAACTGATTGGTCTTAGTTTTGAGCAATTCACACGCGCAGTATTATTGGCACAATCGGAAGTTGGGGCATTTTTAAAAGCCAAAGACCATGAACGGGCAGATTTACTTGAATATTTAACCAATTCGCAAATTTTTACCGAAGTCAGTAAACGTGCAGCTGTTAAATTTAGTGAAATTAAACAAAAGCGAACAGATCTTGAAAATGTCATGGGGCATGTGGTGCTCCTCAGCGATGAAACACTAAAAGACTTAGAAACCCAACAACATGACCTAAGTCAACAATTAGCTTTGCTGACCCAAACCGAAAAACTGTATGAAAATGATGTGAAATGGCACAAAGATTGCCATGAACTCTATGCCAGCACCCAAGCTAAAAAAGAAATATATGATGTTCAAGTCGATGCCGATCTTAAACTCGCCTCTCAAAAACAATTGCTCAAACATTTAGATGAATTTCAAACCATCCGCGAGCAATTTGTCTTGCGTCAGCAAGCAGATACCGAGCTAAAAAATCTGAATCAGCAGCTTTTGAAATTTGAACCAAACTTGCAACAAGCGGAATACGCACAACAGCAAGCGATTAGTCAGCAACAGCAAGCGGAAAAAGACCTTCAGGCATGGCAGCAGCATGTTGAACAATTGAAACCACAACTTGAAATTGCGGCACAGTTACAACATGAAATTTCTAGCAAACTTCAACAATATACCGCTTTGGATGCTGCACAAAAATTATTTGCAGAGCAGCAAATTCAGCCTGTGCAAAATAATTTGAAGCAACTGACGACTCAACTTGCAACCGAGCAACAACAACAGCAACATTTACAACAGCAATTCAAACAGACTGCGGCATGGGCAAATTTTGATGATAATTTAGCCCTTACGTTGCAACGTCTGCAAGATTATTTGCAGCTTGAACAGCAGCTACGTCAGCAAAACCCTACGCTGTTCCAATCTGCATTAGATACTTTAATTGAGCAACAACAACATACACAGCAACAACTGTTGGTTTGGGAAAAACAATATCAACATCCTGAACAACTTGAGCAGCAACTCACGGCAGAGCAACAGCAATTACAACATGCTTTAAAGAGTGTGCATGTTTTAGAGCGCTTGCAACAGGCACTTGAACAATGGCAACAACAGACCACCCTATTTGAGCAGTTACAACAGCGTCAGCAAGAAACTTTAAGTCTGCAACAGCAGACACAGACTCAAATTCAAACCCAACAGCAGCAAGTGCAAATTACTGAACAAGCCTTGCAACAATTACAGCAGATCTTTGAACAGCAGCGTTTATTGCAGCATCAAAGTGTGCAGGATTTACGTGCCCAATTAAAACCGAATGAAGCCTGTATGGTCTGCGGCAGCCATGAACATCCGTTTATTCAGCATGAAAATTTACTCAGTGACGCTTTAAACCAATTGCAGGATCAGCAATTGCAGCAGGCCAAAACTGAATTTGAGCATGCGCAAAAACAGCTACAACAATTGGAGCGTGCTCGCAGTCAATACGATGCAACTTATCATCAACAACAACAACGCAGTCTTGAACTGCAACAGCAACTTGAACAACAACAGACATTGGTGCAACAGCTTGCAACATCCTTATCTTTAGATTTGGATGCAGCGCTGCCTGTTGCAAAGCAAATTGAACACGTACAGCAACATTGGGCAACAACACATCAATCCACTCAACACTTGCAGCAGAGTATTCAACAATCAAACGATACCCTGAAACAATGGCGCAATGCTGCACAGCAGGCAGAACAACTCAAATATGCTATTCAACAACGCCAAGACCTCACTCAGCGTTTACAGCCTATTTTGTCGCTTTTAGATGCAGAACAAAGACACGCTTGGCTCAATCAACCGATTGAATACTATCAAAATGCCTTACAACAGTTAGAGCAACGTCATCACTTGCAGCAGCAGCAAGTTCAACTGAGCAAAACGATTGAACAACTGACTCAACAACAGCAGCAAGTGCAAGAAAAGTTGCTATTTTTACAACAGCAACATGCAGAGAAAACCCTACAACTGCAGCAGATTAAAACTGCAGGAAGTGAGCTGCGTGATCAAATTAAGCAGCTTACAAGAACTCATGCGGGATGTGAATATCAGACCTATCAAGAATGGCAGCAGGCTTTAAATCAGCAACAACAGCAACTCAATCTTGCACTTAGCACACAACGAACTGTACTTAATCAAGCAGAACAGGTGTTAAAAGACTTACAACTGCAAAAACATGGTTTGGATAGTAGAATTCAACAGCGCATGCAGCAACACACTGAATGTCAGCAACACATTGCAACGTGGCAAGCGACACACACGCATTTTCAAGCCAGCATCATTGATAAATGTTTACAGATTTCTTATGCCGAACATCAGCAAATACGCAACATGCTGCAGCAACAACAAAACAGTTTGGAGAGTGCTAAAACGGCTTGGCAAACATTGGAAGAGCAATATCAAAAACACTTAAAGCAACAGCCACAACTGAGTTTTGACGAGGTCACCACGCAACTGGCAGCGCTGCAAACAGAGAAAGCCAAACAACAGCAAAACTATAATGAGATTGAGGCACAGCTACGCCTGAATAGCACCAATCAAGGGATTTTTGCTACCTATCAAACTCAAATTGAAAGTATCAAAGCTGAAGAATACCGCTGGGGACGTATTTACGATTTAATTGGGCATAAAGAAGGTACGAAATTTAAGAAAATTGCTCAAGAACATCACTTGGATATTTTGGTGGAATACGCCAATCAGCAATTGCTGCCACTGAGTTCGCGTTATCAGTTGCATCGTATTCCTGACAGTTTGGGGTTGGCGATTATTGATTTAGATATGAACAGTGAAATTCGCCCTGTCCTGTCTTTATCGGGTGGCGAAACCTTTTTGGTTTCTTTAGCTTTGGCACTGGCAATTGCCAATATGGCATCTGGCTCAATCAAACTGGAATCGCTATTTATTGATGAAGGCTTTGGCACTCTCGACCCGACTTCCTTGCACATGGTGATGAATGCCTTAGACCATCTGCAAAGTCAGGGACGCAAAGTGGTGCTGATTTCGCATATTCAGGAAATGCACGAACGAATTCCTGTGCAAATTCAAGTCAAACCAGTGGGTGCAGGGGCAAGTGAAGTCAATGTGGTGGGTTAGACTCAAGACTACCTAAAATCTGAAAATTATTTGTCGTTCGAAGAATTATTGAGATGACTGTGAGATTTCAGATTTTAGGCTTCCATGAAGTTGTATTGAATTTATTTTAAAATCACCCACACTTTAAGTACTTAATTTTATGGATATAAAAACGATTATTCTCTTTGCTGTATTGCCCAGTTTAAGTATTATTTTTCTCACATGGTTAATACGTTTCCCTAAACCTTGGGTTTTTAAAGCGGTTTTAATTTTTGAAATCATTCTCACCGTCTGCACTTTAGTCATTGAGTTGGATGCAAGAAAAACACCTGGAAATAGCGGTTGGATCATCATTTTCACAGGCTTCTTTCAGTTCTGTTTTTTGCTATTTTTACTGATTGCCCGTATTCGAATCTGGATAGAAAATAAATCTTGAATGTCTACTTCACCTATTTACTGGACGGAAGTGGCGCTTTCTAAAAATAGTGAAGGTTATTAAAAATAATCTACACAAGCCAAAACTTTGACAGCTTTACAGCATACATAACTAAAAAAGCCTCGACATCCTGTCGAGGCTTTCTAGATTCAGTTTTTGGTATAACTCCTGTCGTACCAAGCACTTCCGTGTTGTTCTATTTCTTATTCTTCTTATTTAGGAAACTCCCTGATTCCCGATAAGTTCATATTAAGAAAATCCAACCTTCAGCACTAGCCGCAAAATTCCGCATTTCATGTCAGCCAAAACGTACAAGATAATGTTTGCAAAATCTTGGCAGATTCTTTGTTCATCTAGCAATTAAGCCTTGGAATAGTCACGTGCGCCAAACAATGCTGTACCAATCCGTACCATAGTTGAACCTGCTGCAATTGCGGCATTTAAATCGCCCGACATCCCCATACTCAAAGTATCCCAATCTTCAGGTTGTGCATGTTGTGCTTTCACTGCATCAAACAATTGTTTGGCATCTTGAAAAGCTTGAGGATGATCAGGTGCAGGAATCACCATCAAACCGCGTAGTTTTAAATGCGGTAATTGGCTGATCTGTCGGACTAATTCTGCAACTTCGCTCGGCTGACAACCATCCTTCGTGTCTTGCGCATCAATATTTACTTGTAAACAAATATTCAGGGGCACTTGTTGAGCATCGCGCTGATTCGATAAACGCTCGGCAATAATCAAACGATCTACCCCATGCACCCATGCAAATTTTTCTGCCAAATGTTTGGTTTTATTGCGCTGCACATGCCCAATAAAGTGCCATTCAATTTCTAAATCACTCAGGGCCTGCATTTTATCCAAAGCTTCTTGCAAATAATTTTCGCCAAAAGCGCGCTGCCCTGTCACATACATTTCACGCAAGGCTTCACTCGGATGAGTCTTAGACACTGCCAACAATTGCACCGTATTTGGCTCGCGCTGTGCCAACTGGCATGCCTGTTGAATTTGTTGCAAAACCTGAGTGCGCATAAGCTGCAGATTATTCATTGATGCATTTCTCATTTCATTCATCTTTTTTTACCTTGTCCAGCAACTAACAGTTGGTTAAGCTGATGGAAAGCCGTATTATTCTATCAAAATAATTAAGATTTAATTGATCTCGGGGACTTTCATGGATATTACAGAATTATTGGCGTTCTCCGCTAAAAACGGCGCTTCGGATTTACACTTATCTGCGGGCATGCCACCACTGATTCGTGTGGATGGTGAAGTTCGTCGAATTAACTTACCAGCATTAGAACATAAAGAAGTACACAAATTAGTGTACGACATTATGAATGATAAACAACGTCGTGATTATGAAGAAAATCTAGAAACGGACTTTTCTTTTGAAGTCCCAGGCGTGGCTCGTTTCCGTGTGAACGCATTTAACCAAAACCGTGGTGCAGGTGCAGTATTCCGTACCATTCCTTCTAAAGTTTTGACCCTTGAAGATTTAGGCATGGGACAAATCTTTAAAGATATTTGTGAATATCCACGTGGTTTGGTATTGGTGACAGGCCCAACGGGTTCAGGTAAATCAACCACACTTGCCGCGATGATTGACTTTATTAATGACAATCGCTACGACCATATTCTGACCGTCGAAGACCCAATCGAATTTGTACACCAATCTAAAAAATGTTTGGTTAACCAACGAGAAGTAAACCGTGATACGCATGGCTTTAACGAAGCATTACGTTCGGCACTGCGTGAAGACCCTGACATTATTCTAGTGGGTGAGATGCGTGACTTAGAAACCATTCGTTTGGCACTGACTGCTGCTGAAACGGGTCACTTGGTATTTGGTACGCTACACACCACCTCTGCAGCAAAAACCATTGACCGTGTGATTGACGTATTCCCTGCCGAAGAAAAAGACATGGTACGTGCCATGTTGTCTGAATCTTTACAAGCCGTCATTTCACAATCCCTGCTCAAGAAAAATGGTGGTGGTCGTGTAGCTGCGCATGAAATCATGATTGGTATTCCTGCAGTGCGTAACCTGATTCGTGAAAACAAAGTAGCTCAAATGTACTCGGCAATTCAGACTGGTGCCAACTACGGTATGACCACCCTTGACCAGAGTTTGAAAAACTTGGTATCGCGCGGTGTGATTAGCCCACAAACGGCTCGTACGGTTGCAAAACAGCCTGAATCATTCTTATAAGTTTAAAATTCGAGATACGCGATGGACTTTAATGATTTACTGAATTTAATGATTCAGCAAAAAGCGTCTGACTTGTTTATTACAGCCGATGTTGAACCTTCCATGAAAATTCATGGACAAATTGTGCCTGTAGCCAAAAGTAAACTTACAGGTGAAATTGTCGGTCAGCTGCTTAACTCAATTATGAGTGAAAAACAGCGCAAGGAATTTGCCGAAACCCGTGAATGTAACTTTGCGATTACCAACCGTGAAAAAACAGCACGTTTCCGTGTCAGCGCATTCCAACAACGTGATGAGCCGGGCATGGTACTCCGTCGGATTGAAACCAAAATCCCGACCATGGATGACTTGAAACTGCCACCTATTCTCAAAGATTTGGCGATGACCAAACGTGGCATCATCATTTTTGTAGGTGCGACAGGTACAGGTAAATCGACCTCTTTAGCGTCTATTATTGGTTACCGCAACCAAAATTCCAAAGGTCATATCATTACCATTGAAGACCCGATTGAATTTGTGCATGAACATGCAGGCTGTATTATTACCCAGCGTGAAGTCGGGATTGATACCGACTCCTTTGAAATCGCATTAAAAAATACCTTGCGTCAAGCGCCTGATGTAATTCTGATTGGTGAGATTCGTTCCCGCGAAACCATGGATTATGCAATTGCCTTTGCCGAAACAGGTCACTTGGTATTTGCCACCCTACACGCCAACAACGCTAACCAAGCAATTGACCGTATTATTCACTTCTTTGAAGCAGACCGTCATAACCAGTTGTTCATGGATTTGTCGCTAAACCTGAAAGCAATTGTGGCACAGCAGTTAATTCCAACCATTGATGGCAACTCACGTCGTGCTGCGATTGAAATTTTAATTAACTCACCACTGATTGCAGATTTAATCCGTAAAGGTGATGTGCACGAAATTAAAGACCTGATGAAGCGTTCACGTGAGTTGGGTATGCAAACCTTTGACCAAGCGTTATACGATCTTTATAAAGCCAAACAAATTAGCTACAAAGATGCACTTAAACACGCCGACTCGCCAAACGATTTGCGTCTACAAATCAAACTTGCAGAAGAAGGTGGCGAGCGCTTGTTACATGCAACTTCGAATATTACCTTCGATGGGCAATAACATCACAACAACGCTTAAACACAAACAAAATAGGCTTCCATACGGAAGCCTATTTTTTATGCTTACAGCAAATTATTTCTTGCGTAAGGCTTCACGACATTCTGGCGCATCACAATAACCATATAAATTCAGCGAGTGCCCTGTGAGCTCAAAACCAAATTTTTCAGCTACATCATGCTGTTCTTTTTCAATGGTATCGTTAATAAATTCAACCACTTTGCTACAGTTCAAGCAAACCAAGTGGTCGTGGTGATCTTCCTGCATAATTTCAAACACAGAATGATTGTTCTCAAAATTATGACGCTCAATAATGCCTGCAGCTTCAAACTGTGTTAACACACGATACACAGTTGCTAAACCCACATCTTCACCCTGATCGAGTAAAGTTTTGTAGATATCTTCTGCACTTAAATGATGTTGTTTTGAATTTTCTAATAATTCTAAGATTTTAATTCGTGGAAGGGTAACTTTAAGTCCAGCTTTGCGTAATTCTTGATTTGAAATAGGCATGAAAAAAGGTCTCTCAACAAAATTAAAGTTGGAATATGCAACAAAGTTAAGATGCAGTATGATCTAACACTGGATCAAGATCAAATGCATCATAATTAATTTGGGATAGTGTAGCAAAATGCAAAAAATCATGTTGACGTTATTGGTCACTTCACTGCTCGCAGGCTGTTCGACCTTGGGCGTTTATAAAGTCGATATTCCACAGGGTACACCTTTAACCCAAGCTCAAGCGTCTAAAGTCCAAGTCGGTATGAGTCATCAACAAGTCCGCTTTTTGCTGGGCAGTCCTACCATCGCCGACCCGATGAATCCATTACGTTGGGACTACATTTACAACTATATCCCAGGAACTTATGCTAAAAAAGCCAAGATCCCTGCCGCGCATGGTCAGCATTTGAAAATCTTTTTCAATCAAAATGGTATTGTAGAAAAAGTTGAAGGATTGGAAACGATTCCAGAATCTCAACCAGGCCTACCAGGATCGAAAGAAGCGATTCTCAACGCGCCACCACTATAGCCGCTTTAGAATAAAAAGAAACCCCTCACTGAAATTCATCTGAGGGGTTTTTTAAATCATTGCAATTGTCTCAAGCGATTGCTTTTGGCATAACGCCCTACTGGGTTCTTTGCGGCACGTTTACGACGAATATCTTTCGGGTTAATGGTCAAAGCACGATAAATCTCAACCCGATCACCTGCTTGTAATACATACTGCGGCTCAACCCGCACACCAAAAATACCCAGCATCAACGGTTCAGGCAAAGTCGTCGCTGTCATAAGTCCACTTTGCTGAATTGCATCCAGTACAGTCATACCCTGCTGAAATGCGACTGCCACATGCCATTGTTGTTCTGGTGTGGCATACGCCACCCAAACCTGCGCCACTTGAATCATGCGATCCACTGTCCAATTAACGCCACCATCGCCACTACGATAGATACAGGTAACACCACACGTACCGCAATACGCCAAATGTTATAAAAGGCTTCACTGCTAAAGTTCATGGCTTTACGCAAATGGCTGATTTTCATAATCCAGCCTGCAAAAATTGCGTAAATCAAACAAATAACTAAGCCCCAAAGCAATAAGGCAAAATTAAATACAGGACCAATGGCAGGAATTGCCCAAACCAAAGTTGCTGCAATCAATACAACCCACTGAATCGCAACCGCCATTTGACGTTGTGCCAATTGTTCACGTGCCAATTGCAATAGAACCGCTGCTGCTGCAACAGTTGCCACCACCAAAGCCAACGCTGGAATTTGTGCTTGCACGGCAAAGAATGCAAAAGCAACGACTGCCAATAGCTGTGCAATCCAAATTGGCAATACCGTTGAGGTTGCTGCAGATTGTTGCTGTACTTGCGGCAAACTGGTTTGCCAGTACAAGCCCATGCCTAAACCACTGGCCACCAAAGCCAAAACGGTTGCACTGCCCCATTCACTAAACTCGATTGAGGTGACTTGCCATGCAGGAAGTTCTGAACCCATCACCATTGCTAAAACCAAAGCCGCCACAATAGCAACAGCAGTACACAACAATAAAATTTGACGCGGAACTAATGACAATGCCAGTGCTAAAACAGCCACAATCACAAATAAGACATGACTAGCCAAGTCTGCAGCGGCATATTGATTTAAAATTTGCGCAGCATTAGACAACAAACCGCCTGCTAAAAATGGAATGAACACCACTGCAAGCCAGCCCACCAAACGCCATTTTTGAGAAGCATCGGCATCACGGGTTAAACTTGAAAGTGCTTGTAATGCTGTCGTTTTTGAGCGTTTGGCTAAGGCAATTTCCAAATAAGTAATCGGTAATGCCAAAATCAGCATGGTTGCTAACCACAACAACCAAAAGTCGAGCTGGCGCTCAACCTGAATACCTGTCATTGGTGCGAGTGTGGCAATAATAATGAATGATAAACCAAATGCCATCAGCGGCGATAACCATCGTGACATAGCATTGTTCTGCATGACGCTGTCCTAATAAAAATCTACGGCTATTTTGCCTTTGTCATCAAGGAAAAGCAAAACCTCAAAAAAGAAAAAAGCAAACTATCGTTAGACAGTTTGCTGCGCAAATTTATAATTTTTATTCTTTCATTTTTATGGCTTCAGACTTATGAGAAGAAACGAGCGAACCAGCCTTTACCTTTCTTCTTCTCATTTTCCTTAATAATACCCATCATATTCTCTTTCACTGCACCGACATAATCGGCGTCATCGTGTTGAATATGATTAATTAACCATTTTGATAAGACTTCATGCAATTCGCCTTCAATGGATTGTCCCATTTCAAAACGATCGCGATAAGACTCAATTTTTTTAATGAATAAATCATGCACACGTTTATGTGGTACGCGGTATTTATAACCCGCTTCTTCTTGTAATGATTCTTCAAACGTAAAATGCGACTGGGTGTAATCAATAATATTATTTAAAATCTGCTTTACACGTGCTCGATCTGTACCATCGCTAATTTCAACAATTTCATTAATATAATCGAGGATACGTTTATGCTGATCGTCAATCACATCGATACCAGTGTTGTATTCTGGAACCCATTTCATCTTCATACGACCACCTTACAGAAATAAATGATTAATCACATTGCGGAATGGTAGCCGTATTTCCCATAAATAAAAATGAAGCGAATTGGTAGGGATTGGTTTAAATCGCACAAAAACAACACAAGACATTGATTTAAATAAATTTTAACAAAAATACCCGACTAAAAGAATCAATTATTAATTAACCAATTTATACATTTTCATTCTTGATTTAATTGAATTATACAATAATAAAATGAATATTTTTCAACCACACATACCCGTATAAATTAGTATTGATCCGCTTTGGTGATCCGTCTTAATTCAGGATTTAAACGCTCACGTTCCAAACGCGCAATATGTGTCATTTGGGTTTTAATTGGGCGTCCATGTTGAAATAAAATCATTTCACCTGGCTGAAATGCTGTCCATGTTTCATTTTGAGTCAAGGGTTCAGTGGTAATCACTGCCACACAATCCTCTGCTGTGGTGACTTGGCTAAAATCAACCTCAACATCTAAATCAATTAATTGTGCAGGCTGAAATGGATAAGCACGCACCAACCAATGTAATTTGGTCACCGCATAACTAAATAATGCCTGACCATTGGACAAACAAAAATTAAAAGTGCCATGTTCTGCAATTTTAGGAGAAATTTCGGCTAACAAGTCAAAAATTTGCGTCAGGCTCGGTTCATCATAACCAAAATGATTTACCAATTGATCTAACAAATAACAAAATGCACGTTCACTGTCGGTATTGCCCACAGGGGTAAAACGACCTGATAAACGTGGATGAAAGTCATGTAAATCACCATTATGGGCAAAAATCCACTGGCGTCCCCACAACTCACGACTAAACGGATGTGAATTTTCTAAATTAATTTTGCCTTGTGTCGCTTTACGAATATGGGCAATCACATTACGCGATTTGATGGGATAGTTACGGATCAATTCTGCAATGGGTGACTCCACTGCAGACTGGTTATCGACAAATAAACGGCAAGCTTTATCTTCAAAAAAAGCAATGCCAAAGCCATCAGAATGATCTGAGGTGATTCCTGCGCGCTGCGAAAATCCCCGAAATGAAAAGGTAATATCGGTAGGTGTCGCACAATTCATTCCAAGCAACTGACACATAAGGCCTTATCTTTATACAAATAATGAAATTATCTGATTATTGTGCATCAGCCATGTGGATAATTCAAATCTGAAAAATATAAATAGATTTCTACAGTACCACTTCATAGATATGCAGTGCTGTAGAAATCTCTGCTTAATTATTCTAGTTAAGATGCTTTCACTTTCTTTTGGCGAATAAAATGTTTCGCCATTTGTTTCACATCTAACAAAACAAAATAATCTAGACAGTTAAACTCACGGTCATAAAATGCTTGCTCAGACAGCTTAGCATTCATTTTCAGATAAACATCAAACAGTTTAGGTATTCGTTCATCTTGGCTAAAGCTATGACTTGGACAACTTGGCTCAAACGGCTGCTGTGACTGAATATCGCAGCGTTGATTTTCTGCCAATTGTTGAATCGCTTGATGGGTATGATACGCGCGTGCTTCATTACCTTCCAAACGAATACTGACACAGCCAATCATGTGTTTGGCACGCATTTCCCATAACACTTTAGGCACTAAATTCAGCCATAAAATAGAGAGTGTTTTGCCTGAACGATAACGTGGATGCACACAAGTACGCCCCATTTCGACAATATTCGAGAGATGCCCTAACTCATCTATAATTTTAAACTCGTGCGCACTATAACTGTTGGCTAGCTCATGCCCTTGCCAAAGTTTTAAACGGGTATACGCCACAATTTCACCCGTTGCTTTATCTCTAAGCACAGCATGTTCACAGCTAAAATCATATAAGTCTTGGTCTAACCCTGACGCAAACTCAATGCCAAATTGTTTAGAAAATTGCTGAGCACGAAAGCGTTGTACCTCTTGTAATTGTTTTAAATTTTCGACCCATTCAAACGCATATTGTGTGGCTTTGCTATTTTTTTTCTGTGCTTTGCCAACTTTGCTTAATGGAAAACTTAATTGTTGACGGTATTGATTTAATTTTTGCAGCATCATAGATACCTCGTGTTTTCTCTTACACTAGGACAGCTGCATGACACTATGATGACTGATTTTTAGCAGAACTCTGTTTTACTCAAATCAGCCTGATTCGGCATTTAAAAGTAAGCATCCGGCTAACACAGCCTTACCAAGCGATCCTATAAGCCTTAATTTAGTTCCCACCTAAAAACAAGTGGGGACTTAATCCATGAACATGGATATATATTCAGCAACACCTCCTGTTGCTAA
>NZ_JAYFSK010000037.1:0-26768 GCF_041464035.1 Acinetobacter sp. AL9
GTATTTTTCTTAATAGTGACTATAGTACAAGTATTTAAAACGACATTTCGTGTCGTTCATATGGTTTACTCCAGTCGCTTATATCCTCGTGCTGAACCACGAGGTTTTTCGCTCCAGTGGATAAAAATAAAGATTCTCTATCCGTACAATCTCGTTAGAATACTCACAGCTTATCTTAGAGAATTGTCATGTCTAAACCACAGCAAAAGCAAAAAAACTCAGCCTTGGCAGAATTGATAGAAGAACAAAAACTGCTCTGTGAAGAATTTGGTTCAGCCTATATTGCAGTGAGTGGCGATGATGTTGTCGCAGTTGCAGTCCAGACTTTAAATAAAGACCCAATTGTGGGCTTGCGTAAAGCGCCAGAAGGTGAAGAAAAAGTCGCGTGGTACATTTATGGCGGTGAATTGGGTGAAGATGAAGTGAACTTTGAAACCATGCCTGTGCGCGAGTTGCAAGATATTTTGCCTGACGTGCTTCCATATCTGGCTTTAGAACAAGGCTACCGCTTTATGATTGATGCTGATGACTATGAAGATGTCTGGAAAGAAGGCGATGAGTCTTAAGCTTATGCGCATGTCGAACATGGCAAAAATATCGGTGAGCATTATGCTTGGACTGCAAAGTCTGAGCGTAATGGCACAAGGTATTCAAGCGCAGCAGTTGGCACTTGAAGCATCATCTACACCTATTACAATTCCACATACAGCCAATGGGTTGACCCAAACACAATATCAAGATTTGTTAAATCAATACACGCAAATTGTGAATGACAGCAAAAAAATATTGGATGATCCTACGAGCCAAGCAACGGCAGAACAACAAAAACAGGCATTTTGTGCACGCTATCACGCCTATAAAAATATTGCTGAAATTTCCGAGTACAATCCAAACTTGTATCCTGCACCCGTGATGTTAATGGTGGCAAAGCGTTATTTAGAACAGCAGCACAACAGTTTCACGGCTTCAGGTATGACTGAACAAGTTTTTTGTGCAGGAGCTACATCTAAATAGTGTGATCTGCCTTATAAGTGAATAGCAAATTTAAAGATTGAAGATGCAGGCGTATAAAACCCCAAAAACTGGGGATTCCTTTTAAGCAGATTGTGAAGTCATACTTCATTTTTTATCAATTTTCATGCAAAACTAACTTTGCAAAGACTGTAGAATCTTTTAACTTGCAGGTAGTGAACTGAGGGATAGGCGACATAGATGAAATGGGATGAAATTGGCGAGCAGCCTTGTTCGATTGCACGAACCTTGTCGGTGATTGGTGACCGTTGGACGATGCTGATTATTCGTAATGCCTTTATGGGCATGCGTCGCTTTGATGATTTTCAACAACATTTGGGCGTAACGCGGCATGTATTGTCAGATCGTTTAAAGCGTTTGGTGGAACATGAAATTTTAGTCAAAGTGCCTTATGTAGAGCGCCAAGAACGTTTTGAATATAAATTGACAGAGAAGGGCTTGGAGCTTTATCCCTTAATGCTGTCTATGGCAAATTGGGCAGATAAATGGATGGATCAAGGTTTAGGTAAGCCTGTGGAATACATCCATAAAAATTGTGCTAAGACGTTTCAACCTGTCGTGGTATGTTCGGAATGTGGTGAAGAACTGCATGCCAAGCAAGTAAAACCACATTTTACCCCAGTGTATTATCAGTACATCCAAGCACAGCAGAATTTAAAACAAGCCTAAATCAGTGCTGTATTAATCAGCAACAGTTTGTCTATAAGCAGTTGGCTGGTTTAGGAATACCCGCTAAACGACTTAAATGCCGTGCCACCAAACCTGTATTAAATTTTTCCTGCAAAACAGCGTTGTTAATCTCTGGGCTTACAGTTTTCATTAAAAATTTGATTAAAGGACGGGTTGCAGGTGAGTGTCCAAATTGCTGATAAAATTGGCGTACAGCGTGCAAAACTTCAAAATGCCAAGCTGTGAGTTCAAGCTCTAAACTTTGCGCCAATTCTTGCGCCACTTGTTCATTCCAGACAGTGTAATCCAGCAAATGTCCATCTTGATCTAATTCTAGTGTCATCTCTTGTTTCATTCACCCTTAAAAATGCTTTGCATTGGTTTCATATCATTACGGCTTGCTATTTTAAGCTGATACAGCGCTGATGTGCTAAACACAGCGTTGCAAAAGCTGCATAATTAATCGGCTGTACATTTTCCGCCAAATGACCATTCAATATTTCTGCATCATTTTCCAGTACATATATTTTGTCTAGCTGGGCACAGAGTGGATGTTGCTGATGCAATACCGCATCACCCATAAGTACAACGCTGTCTTGCGGAGCATACAAGGCATTTAGCTCTGCTAAAATTGTTGCGGTGCTATCAAAGCTCGCTTGGATTAAATATAAATTTGCGTCAGACATGCTTTTCTCTTTAGATGTTTAGATATGGTCAAATGATCAATCAGATTGTTAAACCACCGATCAACCTACCAATATAAAACCCGATCAAAGGTTTGAATCAGCTCCCGATTCAGTTCCACCCATTCAATTTCATGTACCGTATTTTTGATAAACGGCGAGTTAGCATGTTTATTTTCAATCAAAATTGGGCTGAGGTCATAAAACTCAAAGCTATCGACCAAATTGGATGCCACTTTAAAAGCATGTTTTAGTGAATCAAATGCCAGTTCCGACTGTAATAGGCTTAATGCCGCATCTTGTAATAACACTTTGACTTCACAACCAAAAGTTGCCAGTACCATTGTTGCAGACAAGCTTTCATGCACTTGTAAGCTGTTTAAATTGGCCTGACGTAAAACCACGAGTACAGTTTTCACACAATTTACCTTTTAAATGCAACAGATTTACAAAATGAATCGCTTAAAATTGAATCAGGCGTTCTGTGCTTTGCACTGCATCGGCCAGTTCGCCCAAGCCAACCAATTCAAAGCCTGCGGCTAAATTGTGTTGGCTCAGTTGATGGCGTTTGGCATTGTCTGCATCGCTAATACCACGTGCCAGTGCGGCACTTACACATACGGGTAAACGAATAGACAATTTTTGCCATTCTGTTTTGAGGTTGCGTTGATCATCGGGTACCCATTGCAACTCATTCGCTACAGCAACGCCATCTTGATAAAAAAACACACGAAAAGCCTCATTTTTCTGTTGTAAGGCTTGAGCAAGACCGAGTGCATGCCATGCATGAATAGAGGTTGGTGCGGAGGTTATTAGTAATAAGGTGCTCATCAAAATTCACTAATGCAATGTGCCAAGGCGCATTCAGACTTTATAAAAAAGGTAGTATAAATGATTTTAGTGACTGGTGGTTTAGGCTTTATAGGCTCACACATTACATTAAGCCTAATGGCTCAAGGGCAAGAGGTCATTATTGTAGATAATTTATCCAATGCAAGTATGCAGACCTTAGAGCGACTTGAATATATTGCAGGGCGTTATGTGCCTTTTGCCAAATTAGATGTAAGAAACACGCCTGCGCTGAACAAAGTCTTTGAACAATATTCGATTACTGCGGTGGTGCATTGTGCAGGGTTTAAATCTTTAGAAGAATCGGTGCTTAAACCACTGGAATATTATAACGATAACGTCAGTTGTATTATGAGTTTATTGCGTTCTATGCAACGTACAGGCGTGCGTCGTTTGGTGCATCTTTCAAGTATCGCGGTCTATGGTAAGTCGGGATTGAGTCTGGAAGAAAGCCAGAGCTTTAATTACACCTATGCCAATCCGTATGTAAAATCTCAGCAGATGGTTGAAGAAATCATCCAAGATACTTTTAGAACCGACAATGAATGGAATATCGCTATTTTGCGCTTGAGTAATATTGCTGGCGCGTTTGAACACGGTATTTTAGGCGAAGTCGTTGCTCCATTACCTAAAAATATTATTCCTTTGGCGATGCAAGTCGCAGTACAGCAGCGTGAAGCGATTGAGCTACGTCAGCAAGCCAATACTGCAGATCAAACCGCAGAACGCAGCTTTGTACACGTACTCGATGCCTGTGAAGCCGTAATCGCAAGTCTGCATTGGTTATTTCAGCAAACACATAGCTGTGAAGCCTTTAATATTGCAGGAGAAGTGGTTTCAATTCAGCAATTACTTGCACGTATTAGTGAAGTGACTGACACTGAGATTGCTACAGTTCCTGCAATTCATTATGAATATCCTGAGTTGGATCAGTTGGGTGCAGTCGTAGATAAAGCACAACAGTATTTACACTGGCAGCCAAAACGTAGTCTGGAAAAAATGCTAGAAGATGAATGGCATTTTTATCAAAATACGCTCAAGCATTAAAAGCAGCGCTATAAAATTCGTTGAAAGGCGATTCACGAAGCCTCATAGCTGAAACAGATACAATGCAACGGAATTATTGATAATAATTATCATTTACTTGATTGTCTGGTTTTTATAAGATCAATATAAGAATACATGACATCATAACGAAATCACGAGGGAATGAGGCTGAACATGCAAACACGTATTGAACATGACACCATGGGTGAAGTTGAAGTTCCGAATGACGCGCTTTGGGGCGCACAAACTCAGCGTAGCTTACAAAATTTCAAAATTGGCAATGAGCGTTTACCACGCGCCATGATTCGCGCTATGGGTTTGGTTAAAAAAGCTGCGGCAATCACCAATGCAAACTTAGGGCAAATCCCGCAAGAGTTGGCGCAATACATTGTCGGTGCAGCAGATGAAGTCATTGCAGGGCAGTGGGATAGCCAATTTCCTTTGGTGGTGTGGCAAACAGGTTCGGGTACGCAAAGTAACATGAACTGCAATGAAGTGATTGCCAATATCGCCAATCAAAAACTGGGGAATCCTTTAGGTGCGCAAAAGCCTGTACATCCGAATGATCATGTCAATCGTGCCCAATCGACCAATGATTCTTTTCCAACTGCAATTCATGTAGCAGCGAGTTTGCAAATTAATGAACTGCTCATTCCTGCAGTAAAGGGTTTGCGTGATACGTTGCATGCCAAAAGTGAAGAATTTTCTGAAATTGTCAAAATTGGACGTACACATTTACAAGATGCAACGCCATTAACTTTAGGGCAGGAATTTAGTGGCTATGTATCTCAATTAGATCATAGTTTAAAGCGTTTGGAACAGGCTTTAACAGGCTTGTATGAGTTGCCGCTTGGTGGTACAGCAGTCGGTACAGGCTTAAATGCACATCCTGATTATGCGGTACAGGCAGCGGAGCAATTGGCACAGCTTACAGGCTTAGCTTTTGTGACTGCACCAAATAAGTTTGAGGCTTTGGCAGGGCGTGATGCTGCAGTATTTGCTTCGGGTGCATTAAAAACTTTGGCGGTGAGTTTAAATAAAATTGCCAATGATATTCGCTGGTTAGCCAGTGGCCCGCGTTGTGGTTTTGGTGAGTTGCGTATTCCAGAAAATGAACCTGGTTCAAGTATTATGCCGGGTAAGGTTAATCCAACACAAAGCGAAGCGATGACCATGGTAGTTGCACAGGTATTGGGCAATGACACCACGATTAACGTGGCAGGTGCATCGGGCAATTTTGAGCTGAATGTATTTATGCCAGTAATTGCATATAACTTATTGCAATCTATTCAACTCTTGGGTGATGCCTGCAATAGCTTTAATGAGCATTGTGCCGTTGGCATTCAAGCAAACCGTGAAAAAATAGATCACTTTTTGCATGATTCACTCATGTTAGTGACCGCTTTGAATCCTGTAATTGGTTATGAGAATGCAGCGAAGGTGGCTAAAACAGCTTATAAGGAAAATAAAACCTTAAAGCAAGTTGCAGTAGAGCTGAATTTGGTCACAGCAGAGCAGTTTGATGAAGTGGTACGTCCTGAACAAATGATTGCACCGAATACCAAGTAATCAGTTTTAAACAAATTCAAGGTCTGTGTTTGTCTGCTCAAGATGACAGATAAACACAGACTTTGTTTATAAAAATCAGTGAAACTTTGAAGTATTCTTTCTTATTAAAATTATGTTGTGTATAATTACACAATGAACAGCAAAGACATTATTAAGCGTCTTGAGCAGGAAGGCTGGTACAAAGTGGGTGGTAAAGGCGACCATGAAAAGTATAAGCATCCTGAAAAGCCTGGACATGTTGTGGTACCACATCCACGTAAAGATATGCCAATAGGAACTCTACGCAATATATATAAACAGGCTGGTTGGGAGTGGAGGTAAAAATGTTATATCCAGTATATGTTCACAAAGATCAAGATAGCGCATACGGTTTAACCTTTCCTGACTTTGATGGATGCTTTAGCGCAGCAGATGAGATGCAAGATATTCAGCGCATGGCACAGGAAGCGGTTGAAGTTCACTTTGATGGTGAAGATATTCCGTTACCAGAACCATCAAGCCCAGAGCAATGGTTAGGTGATGAGCGATTTGAGGGGGGGTTTTGGTTGTTAGTTGATATTGATACAACAAAAGTAAATACAAAGTCTATTCGTATTAATATCAGCATGCCAGAAGCTTTAGTGAAACGTATTGATGCTGTTGCAAAAAAACAACATTTAAGCCGTTCGGCATTCTTAGCTAAAAGCGCGGAAATGGCGTTGCATTAATCAAGTAAAATATACTAAACCCAGCCTAAATGCTGGGTTTTCTATTGCACCTAATTTGAATGTAGAGGGGTAATTCATCCTAATACGATTTTAAATTTATGTGTTGGTGTAAAGACATAATTTGCATAACGGCAGAATAGGCTGCTACAAGGTGCTATCTAAATGTAATAGTTCAAAACCCGTCATTTAGTCGCATTAACCACTTTTAGATGCTTTCTTTTATGTCCGTTCCTTATTCAACTTACATTGATTAAGCTGCCATAATTGCTAGAATACGCAATACTTCAAAATACTGTTTTGCTAAAGTTTTGCATTTATTTTGCAAAATTTAATTTTTTTATAAGCAACTCAATATCTTAACTACGGAAATTTTCAATGCTCTCAATTTATTTAACAGATGTTCAGCAACACGTGCAATTTAAAGATTACCCGGGTGAGCAGCCTGTTAAATTTATCTTGAATTTTAAAAAGATTTTTCCAAGTGTAATGGAGCTTTTACTACCTGTATTGCCTGAAAATGAAAATCTGGAAGAAATGACGTGGGAATCGACCACTGCAGATTTAGAATTATTTAAGTTGTTGCTCAGTGGGTGGGGCGTAATTGAATTACGTTTAAATGCGCTCAGTCAGTTCAAAGGCAAGACATTTGCAGATCAATTGGTGAAACAAGCCCAACAAAAACGTAAAGACTTCGCCAAAGCCCAACAACAATTACAAACTGTAGAGCTAGATTATTTATTTATGCATGAAACACATGCCTTAATTGATGCAGAATTGGTAGAAGTAGGTGAAAAGTTCTATTTGCCAATTTTGCGTGATTTATGGAAAGGCAAAGTATCTACAAAAGTTTTGGAAGCGAAGTTTTAAGAACAAACCCATATTAAAAAGCTGCCTCGGCGGCTTTTATTTTTTATAGAATCATACAAGACGATTAGCAACCACTTGCGAATCCAGATCAACCCCAAATAGCCTAAGCAAAAATTTTAGAAATTTCCTCTCTTAAAAAATAATGTCTTGAATTTTCCTGTAAATCTTTATGCCAATACATCCCCATATTAATTAAAGGCAAGTCTACAGGCACATCAAAAATATTCAATTTTTGGCTCATATTTAAATGCTTTAAAATCATTTTTGGAATAGTCAGTATCGCTTGAGGATGCTGCTGTAAAATCTGTAACGCCGTAGAATAATGCTGACAACGTAAAAAAACCTGCCGTGATAATTGCTTTTGATGCAAATAAATATCTTCTAACAACATACCTGTACGCCGTGATGAAACCCCAATATGTGCAGAAGATAAATAAAGTGCAGTATTCATTTCTTGTTGTGAACTACAGACCACAAATTGGTCTTGAACTAAGGATTGAAACTGAATTTTATCGCCAAAGTTTTGTTCTAAATCAATTACAAAATCAATTTGTTGTGTTGCTAAATCTGCCAAAACCGTTTTGCGGTCTAATTTGTGGCTCAGAAATTGAATATCCAAGTTCAACTTTTGAAAATGCGCCACCAATTTAGGAAAAATAATCGGTTCAATTTCATCATGGATAGCAATTTTGAGCGATTGCAACATATTCGGCTCAAATTGCTGTTTCTGTATTGCAATACTTTGAATCGCCAACAAGGCATTTTTAATAGTCGGATAAATTTGCTCGGCAAAAGGCGTAGGCAGCATTTTATTGCCACTTCGCACCAGTAAATCATCTTGTAAATGTTGTCTTAAACGCTGCAAAGCATGACTGGCGGCAGATTGGCTAATACACAAAATTTGTGCAGCTTTGGAAATACTGCGCTGCTCATAAATTGCAACAAACATCGGGTATAAATTGATGTCTAAACGATGAAAAACGGCAAGATCAACTTTTGCATTGTTATGAACATGATTCATAGTGTTTTATTGAATTAAATCATTTTGTTCATATTAGTTTTCAAGTTAAGGTGTTGTAAAGCAATGAATACAATATTTTAAGGGATTTGAACCATGTTTGAGCTATCTGCACGCGCCAAAGACTATATAGAACGTACCAAAGCCTTTATTGCCAAAGAAATTGAGCCGATTGAAGCTGAATTCTGGGCAGAAGTTCACGAATTAAATCAGGGTGGTGACTGGACTAAATGGCAATGGCCAGCACAATTAGAACAATTAAAAGCCAAAGCCAAAGCTGCAGGTTTATGGAATATGTTTTTACCTTGTCCAGAATTAGGACAAGGTTTGTCGGTACAAGAATATGCACACATTGCAGAGTTGAGTGGACGCAGTTTGATTGCGCCAACCGTATTTAACTGTAATGCACCCGACAGCGGCAACATGGAAGTTTTATGGCGCTATGGTTCTGAAGCACAAAAGGCAGAATGGCTGACACCGCTGCTTGAAGGTAAAATTCGTTCTGTGTTTTGTATGACTGAACCTGCAGTGGCTTCAAGTGATGCGACCAATATGCAGGCAACAGCAGTCGTAGACGGCGATGAAATTGTCTTGAATGGTCGTAAATGGTGGTCTTCAGGTTTGGGCGATCCAAATGCCAAAATTATTATTTTTATGGCGCATACACCCGATGAAACCAAAGACCGTCATCATCAACACTCTATGGTTTTAGTCCCTGTGGATACTGCGGGCGTTAAAATTCAACGCATGTTACCTGTATTTGGTGATTACGACGCGCCACACGGTCATGGCGAAGTCAGTTTTGATAACGTGCGTGTGCCTGTTGCCAACTTTATTGGCGGTGCAGGACAAGGTTTTGAAATTGCACAAGGTCGTTTAGGTCCGGGGCGTATTCACCATTGTATGCGTTGTATTGGTGCAGCCGAAAAATCTTTGGAGTTGATGATTGACCGTGGCATGAGTCGTACCGCATTTGGCAAGGAAATTCTGAAACTCGGTGGCAATTTGGAGCGTGTAGCGGAAGCACGTGTGGCGATTGACCAAGCACGTTTATTAACTCTCTATGCAGCCTATAAAATGGATACTTTAGGCAATATGGCAGCACTTACCGAAATTTCTGCCATTAAAGTGGTTGCACCAAGTGTCTTGGAAAAAGTAGTTGATATGGCGATGCAGATTCATGGTGGTGCAGGCGTATCTAGAGATACACCGTTGACAGGTTTCTTTGCCCAAGCGCGTAGTTTACGTCTTGCCGATGGACCAGACGAAGTACACAAAGGCATGATTGCCAAACTTGAGTTGGCTAAACGTGGTTATCGTAGCAGCCGCAAAAAATAAGTCAGTTGCGAATTTTTTATTGTGTCGCTTGGTAGTGTATTCGGCAATATTTCTGATATTGCCGATACATCTCAAGAGAACACAGAAAATATATGTTAGATTAAAAAAATTGGAAAATTAGGGAAAAATAATGTCAGTTATTGATGTAGGCGGCACAGTACGCGAAGGCGAAGAACTCGATATTCAGGCAGTGACAGCATGGTTAAAACAACAAAATGTCGATGTCGTAGAACCTGTAGAAGTCACACAATATTCAGGCGGTGCATCGAACTGGACATATCGCCTTAAGTACAGCAATGCTGATTTAATTTTGCGTCGTCCGCCCAAAGGTACTAAAGCTAAATCTGCACATGACATGGCGCGTGAATATCATGTGCAAAAGAATTTAGCCCCGTTTTATCCTGTGTTACCTGAAATGGTGGCGTTGTGTCAGGATGAAGCTGTAATTGGCTGCGATTTTTACGTGATGCAACGTATTGAAGGCATTATCCCACGTGCAAAATTGCCACCAGAGCTTGATTTTAGCGAAACTCAAGTACATGAACTTTGTGTAAATGTCATTGATAAACTGATTGAGCTGCATCAAGTACCTTATGCAGGAACTGAGCTAGAAAAATTAGGGAAAGGTGATGGTTATTGCCGACGTCAGGTAGAAGGTTGGGATGCACGCTATGCCAAAGCACATACCATCAACGTGCCATCTTTTAAATATGTGCGTAAATGGTTGTTAGACCATATTCCTGTAGATTCAAAAACCTGCATTATTCATAACGACTGGCGTTTTGATAATGTGATTTTAGACCCGAAACATCCGACTCAAGTGATTGGCGTTTTGGACTGGGAAATGGCAACACTGGGCGATCCACTCATGGATTTAGGCTCGGCTTTGGCATATTGGGTTGAAGATACCGATAATCAAATTTTTAAAGCCACCCGTCGTCAACCAACGCACTTAAAAGGCATGTTCACACGTCAGCAAGTGGTGGACTATTATTTGCAAAAAACAGGCTTGAGCACCGATAACTGGACATTCTATGAAGTGTTTGGAATTTTCCGTTTAGCGGTGATCGCCCAGCAAATTTATTATCGTTATTTCCACAAGCAAACCAATAATCCTGCATTTAAGGATTTCTGGATTGTCATTCATGCTTTGCATATTCGTGCCTTAAAGTTAATTGGTTTACAAAAACTGGAAGCAAATGAACTAGCACAAAAATATATCGCCAAATTTAAGGAATTGATGCCGAAATGACCACCATTTATTTAATTCGTCATGGGCAAGCATCTTTTGGGGCAGAAAGTTATGATCAACTTTCGCCTAATGGTGAGTTACAAGCCAAATTGCTCGGACGTTATTTTGATCGCATTTTAAAAGAAGCACCCTATGTGGTGGCTGGTTCAATGCAGCGCCATCAGCAAACTGCACAACTGGCTTTGGCAGAATGTTTTCCTGAGGTCGAAATTCATACCGACAGTGCATGGAACGAGTTTAATCATCAACAGGTTTTCGCGCAGTATGAACCGCGTTTTAATCAACCTGAATTGATGAAAGAAGATGTCGCCAAAGAGGTCAATCCTCGTGCATATTTGGCAAAAATTTTTGAAGGTGCGATAGAACGCTGGACGGGCGGTGAATATCACCATGAATATGAAGAATCTTGGCCGCATTTTAAACAGCGTGTCGAAGATGCATTGCAGCATTTATGTGATGACTTAGCCCAAAAACAACCACGATATGCTGTGGTATTTACTTCTGGTGGTGTGATTTCTGTGGCTGCAGGTAAAATTTTAGGCTTAACGCCCAATAAAACCTTTGCATTGAACTGGGCAATTACTAACTCAAGTATCACCACTTTACGTTTGGTCGGCAGTGAACCACAACTGTTAAGCTTGAATGAACATCATTTTATTAAAGCTGAAAACTCAAATTTATTGACTTGGATTTAAGGATCAAACCATGACAAAAACAATTCTAATTACAGGTGCAAGTTCAGGTATTGGTGCGGGTATGGCACGTGAATTTGCTCAAATGGGTTATAACCTTGCAATTTGCGCCCGACGTTTAGAGCGTTTGGAAACGCTGAAACAAGAACTGGAAAGCCAGTTTGGTATTCGTGTTATTGCAAAAACGCTGGATGTCACCAATTATGATCAGGTGTTTCAGGTGTTTCGTGAATTTAAACAAGATTTTGGACAAATTGACCGCATTATTGTCAATGCAGGCGTGGGCGAAGGACGTCGCATTGGTAAAGGTAATTTTGCCATCAACAAAGCCACAGTAGAAACCAACTTTATTTCAGCTTTGGCGCAGTGTGAAGCCGCGGTTGAAATTTTCCGTGAGCAAAACTCAGGGCATTTGGTGATGATTTCATCTATGAGTGCCATTCGTGGTATGCCAAAACATCTTACTGCTTACGGTGCAAGTAAAGCTGCAGTAGCACATTTAGCAGAAGGAATTCGTGCAGAATTAATTGATACACCTATTCAAGTTACGACTATTTTCCCTGGTTATATTCGTACCGAAATCAACGAAGGTGCAAAAAAACTGCCTTTTGAAGTTGATGAAAAAACAGGTTCACGCTTACTTGCTGCAGAAATTGAAAAAGCGCCAATTAAAGCCTATGTACCTAAATGGCCATGGTTGCCATTGGGCTTAGCTATGAAAGTTTTACCATTAAAATTGGTCAATAAACTCGGCTAAATAGCAGCGATATCATAGTATTTGAATAGCATCCTGAAATTTAAAGCTGATGATGAATGCAATCACTTTAAATGACACGATGCTATTTTTATATTTGAGTCTCTACTTTTGTTTGGGTTTAAAATTTGTATTTTCGGTTTTCGTATTTAAGAGTGAAATGTGATGTGGCTTAGAACAGCAACCCTTGCCTTAATTCCCGCTTTGGTGATTCAGGGAAGTCGTGTTAAAAAGAACACGATCCGATTGCCTGAAGCCGAAGGCGCACGAGAAGGTATTACAGGGCAAGGGCAAACGCTGTCATTATTGATTTTAGGCGATTCTGCCGCTGCAGGCGTTGGGGTAGCACATCAAAATGATGCGCTTTTAGGTGCGGTGATTTCTGCTTTGCAGCATCAGTACCAAGTACATTGGCGTTTAGAGGCGCAGTCTGGAGATACTACCTCACAAGTCATTCAAAAAACGAAAAAACTGGTAAATCAAAAATATGATGTTGTGGTTACTTCTGTTGGTGTCAACGATGTAACACGCTTAATGTCGGCACAGACTTGGATTAAACAACAGCAACATTTTTATCAACTTATTCAAGCGAAATTCCAACCTGAATTAATCATTGCTACGGGGGTTCCACCAATGCATTTATTTCCCGCATTGCCCAATCCATTATCTTGGCTATTTGGACAATACGCAAAACAAATGAACTTACAATTAGAAAAAATGATTGCACAACAAGAAGATATGCAGTGGATTGAATATGATATTCGAAAATATCAATCCATGAATTTAGAAATGGCAAAAGATGGTTTTCATCCAAGTAAAGAAATTTACCAGATTTGGGGGAAAGAAGTCTCGGATAGGATTTTGGAGTGGTTTTAGGTAAATTAACTTAAATAATGGTATAGTGTTAACAATCGTCAACACTAAATTATAATTAAATCATCAAGCAGAATGAAAATATGAAGAAACATCCCAATAAACATATTCGCGAAGCAATTGAATATGCGATTGAAAACGGCTGGGATGTTGTCGATTCAGGTAAATCAGCACATGCAAAACAAATCTTGCGTAAAGTAAAGCAATGTCATAGAGATGAACTATGAATAACTATCACTTTACTGTTGTGGTACGTGACGCACGTTCTGATCTGTCTGTGCTAGAAGATAAGTTCTTTGAAGCGGGTTGTGATGATGCATTAGTTTGCAGTTATAACGATACAATTTATCTTGAGTTTGACCGTGAAGCTGAAAATGCAGAACAAGCGATTCACTCAGCATTAGACAATATTCGCTCATTAGGCTTTCATGATCTGATAGTAGAAGAGCAAGGTTATTCAACTTTGGCAGTAATGGCTGAACGTGCTGGAATGACTCGTCAAGCATTATCTTTATATGCGCAAAATAAACGTGGTGACGGAAACTTTCCACGTCCGATGTATGGACTTGCATCTAGATCTGCAATGTATTTTTGGCCAGAAGTTGCGACATGGTTATTCAATCAAGGGAAGTTACATAAAAATCATTATGAAGTTGCTCGTACTGCAATGTCTTAGCTTAATTTAAAGACCAAAGGTTCAATCTATAAATGTCTGATTCTAAAATAGAAACCCATCCACTCGAACCCTTTTTACCAGCCAATGCCAAGCTGTTAATGCTTGGGAGTTTTCCACCACCTAAAAGCCGTTGGAAAATGGATTTTTATTATCCGAATTATCAAAATGATATGTGGCGAATTTTGGGCTTATGCTTTTTTCAAGATAAAAACTACTTTTTAGATTTAGAAGCTAAAAATTTTCATCTTCATAAAATTATTGATTTTTTAAACACCACTGGCATTGCTATTTCAGATACGGCGCAGCAGGTGATTCGCTTAAAAGGCAATGCATCAGACAAATTTTTACAGATTGAAAAACCAATGGATATTGCAGCACTTTTAAGCAAGATACCTTTATGTCAAAGCATTATGACCACAGGCGATAAAGCGACTGATACACTCATGTTATCTATGCCTGAATCTGCCGAAAAACCTCAAATTGGGCAGGCGACACATTGCTATTTTGCCAAGCGTGAGCTGCATTTATATCGGATGCCTTCATCTTCACGAGCCTATCCTTTAGCTTTAGAGAAAAAGGCAGAAGCGTATTTTAACTTATTTAAAGAAATAGGCTTACTATAAGTAACTTTAAATAATTGTAGACAGTGATGGCAGAGAAAGAAAAATACGCTTCCATAATTAATGTCTATCTATTGTCATTACATCATCCATTCAATAGGGAATAATGAAACTGTTTTCATCATAAAACGCTGAAACTGTGTGGTTCCAGGATCATGATGATACGTTTGAATACTGCCATCTGCCTGATGATCTAACCAAATAATTTGACCGTTTTCGTCTAATTGCAGTTCATACGCAATTTGTGGCAAATAGCGGTCTAAAGATTGAGAAACATCGTTTTGCAATTGTTCAGACTCTAACACCAAGCCAACTTCGGTATTTAATTTTGCAGAACGAGGATCAAGGTTAAAAGAACCTACAAAGACCATGCCATCTATATCAAAGAATTTGGCATGTAAACTCGAGGCGTTTTTGCCTTTGGCAGGAATTACGTTACCCGTTGCAACTTCATACCAAGTACGCTTTTTTCGTTCAATATAAGGCTTAAATTCATATAAACGAATACCTGATTTAAGTAAATCTACGCGATACTGCTGATAAAATGCATGTACCAAAGGCACATCATTGGCTAAAAATGAATTGGTCAATACACGTATCTGTATTCCTTTTTCAGCCAGTTGAGTGAGTGTTTTAAGACCATCTTCTGTTGGGACAAAATAGGCAGAAACCAGTTCTAAATGTTGTTTGGGCTCACCCATTAACTTTAACATTTGTTTGTAAATCAGTTGCTCGCCTTGAGCTGTACCCCGAATTTTATTCGGAGAATCTGCCACAAAATGCGCACGTACCCACTGTACAGGATGTTGTTCTAATTTGATGCTGACTTCTTCTTGCGCGTTAGCCACACGTTCACGAATTTTATCTTTATATTTGGCATTTAATTCATAGCGATTACGCAATTCTCTCAATTGCAACGCGTTGCCTGTGCCTAATAATTGCTTTACTGAATAGCTTAGTTCGTCATTCCAAAACTCTAAAAACACGGCATTGGCTTGGGGGACAGCACTGCCATAGAATAGAATATCCATATCAGTAAATTGAAAATTTTCACTGGCATCAAAATATTCACGGCTAATATTACGCCCACCTGTCACGGCAATCGCCCCATCGGCAATAATTAGTTTATTGTGCATACGGCGATTGATTTGTTTAAAACGAAACAAATAATCCATCACACGAAAATGCCGATATTTGTACGGATTGAAAATTTTTATTTCAAAATTAGGATGCTGAGCAAGCCGTTTTAAGGTTGGATCAAGTTGCGTACCATTTTGATCATCAATTAATAAACGAACTTTTACACCACGATCTGCTGCTTTGAGCAGTTCAGCCAACATCAACTGACCAATTAAATCATCTTCCCAAATGTAATATTGTAAATCTAAATGGTGCTGTGCTTTTTGAATCAAATATAAACGCGAGGCGATGCTACTAAAGGCATCATTTAGAGAAAGATACGCTGTTAAATTTTGGGATAAATGTGCATCAATTTCCTGACCATTCAGCCAATGATCTACATAATGCTCAACAGGGCTATCTTTGC
The DNA here is from genome assembly GCF_041464035.1 of Acinetobacter sp. AL9. Lineage (NCBI taxonomy): Bacteria > Pseudomonadati > Pseudomonadota > Gammaproteobacteria > Moraxellales > Moraxellaceae > Acinetobacter > Acinetobacter sp. AL9. Next base: position 16,193 of record NZ_JAYFSK010000037.1, read on the forward strand.
TCGCTTGATTCATCGGTAAACTGCATCCTGTCAGTAAAATAGCGAAAAAAGCCAACATTCCAAGCCAGTAACAAGGTCTTTGGATCTTCATGATTATTCTTAAGTCATTCTGTATTTATACATGGAGATTATCCTCATGTTAATGCTTGAAACTCTGAATAGAAAGAGGGTATTGTGAGAGTCTGTTGATATTTTATAAATAGCTTGCGAGATATCTCTCTCACATCGCAAACATAGACGAATTGTCAGCAGCCCCTTATCATCTGTTAATGTATTTTTTAGGGATAATTTGCTCATGAAATCACGTGCAGCCGTCGCATTCGGCCCAGGTCAGCCGCTTGAAATTGTTGAAATTGATGTTGCACCGCCGCAGGCTGGAGAAGTCTTGGTCAAAATTACCCACACAGGGGTATGCCATACCGATGCATTTACCTTATCGGGTGAAGATCCTGAAGGTGTTTTCCCTGCAGTTCTTGGCCATGAAGGTGCAGGTATTGTGGTTGAAGTTGGTGAGGGTGTGACCAGTGTTCAACCAGGCGATCATGTGATTCCGCTTTACACAGCAGAATGTGGCGAATGTTTATTCTGTAAATCTGGTAAAACCAACCTATGCGTTTCCGTACGTGCGACACAAGGTAAAGGTTTAATGCCTGATGGCACGACACGTTTTTCTTATAATGGACAACCGATTTATCACTACATGGGCTGTTCAACCTTTAGTGAATATACGGTAGTTGCTGAAGTATCTTTAGCAAAAATTAATCCTGAAGCCAATCATGAGCAAGTTTGCTTATTAGGTTGCGGTGTTACAACTGGTTTAGGTGCAGTTAAAAATACTGCAAAAGTCCAAGAAGGCGATACCGTTGCGGTATTTGGCTTAGGTGGTATTGGTTTAGCAGTTGTGCAAGGTGCGCATAAAGCCAAAGCCAGCCGTATTATCGCCATTGATACCAACCCAGAGAAATTCAAATTGGCAGAACAATTTGGTGCAACCGAATTCTTAAATCCAAAAGATTATGACCGCCCAATTCAGGAAGTCATTGTTGAAAAAACAGGTTGGGGCGTAGATCATTCTTTTGAATGTATTGGAAATACCAATGTGATGCGTTCCGCTTTGGAGTGTGCGCATCGTGGTTGGGGACAATCCATTATTATTGGTGTTGCAGGTGCAGGTCAGGAAATTTCAACTCGTCCATTCCAATTGGTGACAGGTCGTACTTGGAAAGGAACTGCGTTTGGTGGTGTAAAAGGTCGTTCGCAATTGCCAGGCATGGTTGAAGAAGCCATGAAGGGTGATATTCAACTCGAACCATTTGTAACGCACACCATGGGGCTAGACCAAATTAATGAAGCCTTTGATTTAATGCATGAGGGTAAATCTATTCGTAGTGTGATTCATTTTGATCAATGATGAGTAACGCGCTTAAATAAAGACCCAACAAAAACCAAGCTTCGGCTTGGTTTTTTTAACCCCTGGATTCGCTAAAACAGCAGCTTAATTTTAATAAATACATCCAATAAAAATTATTTTACAAAAAGGATTGCCAAACGGAACAATACAGCGTATTTTAATTTTAACAGCTCATTTTTTGATGAAAACAAGATGTTAAAGCAACCTTTAATCGCAAACGCTTACTATTACTTTTGGCAGTTTCAATGATTGCCTGAGTCGCGTTCGGGCAAAAGGTTGCCCACCAGTTGATACCTGATCGGCAACCCTGATCAGGTTTTTTTATGTCTGGTGTTTTGAATTTTATAGGTTTTTCGGAGATTTAATCATGTACAACGTTAATTATTCATACTTTAGCAACTTTTATTGGTTTTACTTTAGTCAATCTATGACTCAAGCCTTGCAATCCATTAGACCCATAACGCTGAAATAAATAATCGGACTGTAAAAAAGAGAAACAGTCCAAAGGAACAGACCAATGAATGCTTTAAATACTGCTTTACAACAACAGACCAACAATACTGAAATTAGTTTAAGTTTACCGCATCAACTCAAAGCGCAACTCCCACTTTCATCTACGCTAAAACAACAAGTCGCACAACATCGACAAATTATTCAGAACATTTTAGCGGGCACAGACCCTCGCTTATTGGTCATTACAGGACCTTGTTCAATTCATGATCCGCAAGCAGCACTCGAATATGCAGAAAAATTAAAACAATTACAAAGCCAAGTTTCAGATCAAATTTTCTTGGTGATGCGCGCCTATATCGAAAAACCACGTACCACAGTAGGCTGGAAAGGCTTTTTGTATGACCCAGACTTAGATGGCTCTGCAAATATGCAATTAGGCTTAGAAAAATCACGTGAACTGTATCTACAAATTATAGAAATGGGTTTGCCGATTGCCTCTGAAATTTTAAGCCCAATGGCAACTGGATATTTTGATGATGTACTGGCTTGGGGTGCAATTGGCGCACGTACCAGTGAATCGCAAATTCACCGTGAAATTTCTAGTGCCATGCCGTATAGCATTGGCTTCAAAAACGGAACTGATGGCTCCATTCAAATTGCATTAGATGCAATTCAGTCTGCAAGTCATCCACATCAATTCATGGGGATGAGCCAGTCGGGGTTACCTGCTATTTTGTCTTCACAAGGTAATCCGCACGCGCATTTAATTTTACGTGGTGCAAATTCAGGGCCAAATTATCAATTGGTAGAAATTGAGAAAATTCAGCAAAAAGCCAAAGGGCAGTTGCCTGCATTGATTATTGACTGTAGTCACGGCAACAGCCATAAAGACCCACAACAACAGCCGCAAGTCTTGCGTACCATTGTGGCAGAACGTGAACAGACGCAAGTCCGTGGCATCATGTTAGAAAGTCATTTGGTGGATGGAAATCAAAAGATTTCTTGCGAGATGACTTATGGTCAATCTGTTACCGATGGCTGCTTGGGTTGGGATAAGACTGAACAACTGCTTATTGAGGTCGCTGAAAGCTTAAATCGTCAGGTTTTGGCTAAAACTGCATAAAAAATAAAACTCCAGAAACCCAAAAAACCTGAAATTTCAGGTTTTTTGGGTGGGAGAGTATTTAAAAATCAACTCTTCTTAGATTAGTTTTTAAAATAACAATTCTTTTGCTGCTATTAAAAACTAAGCCTGAATATCTGCATTAGGTTGTTTAGCCACAACAAATTTATAGAAAATTAAACTGATTAAGGTCACAACAGCACAGAGCAAATACGCTGCGGTATAGTCATAACCCGCAATAATCCAACCTAGAATTAACGCGCCTAAGGCGATACCAATATCGTAACAACAAAAATACGTAGATGTGGCATGACCAATACGATCTTTAGGGGAGCGTTGAATTGAAATGGTTTGCAGGCAAGGTTGGGCAGACCCGAACCCTACACCAATTAATGCAGCAGCCAACATAAAACCGAATACACTGTGTACCTGACTCAAGACAATTAATCCTAAAGCAAATAATATAATTGCAGGATAAATCACATAACTCGCCCCTTTACGATCATAAATTTTGCCTGTAATTGGGCGCAAAATCATCATCGAAACTGCAAATATCACGAAGAATAAACTCGCATAAGACAGCATATTGCGTGATTCTGCAAAGGTGGAAATAAATGACATAATACTGGCATACGCGAAAGAAACCATCATCGCCATGAGTGATACAGGAATTGCTTTTTTCTCTACAAAATCTTGAAGCCCTAATTTACGTTTAGGTGTTGTTTCAGTTTTTACTTTTTGGGTCGCAATTGGAATCATTAAACAGAAGGTGAAACCTACCCAAACACTGACGGATAGTAAGGTAGAAATACTGGCATAAGAAACACTTTGAATCAGACTTAAACCAATTAAAGGTCCCAATACAATCCCTAAATTTACTGACACCAAAAAATAGCCCATACCTTCACCTTTGCGACTGTCTGGAATAAAGTTATTGGCAATAGGGACGGTAACTGTGGTGACAATGCTGAACCAAATCCCATGTAAAAAACGCAGTACGAGTAGAAACAGTAAACTATCTACAAAAATGTATGCCACGCTACACAGACAAAACATGATTTCAGAAACATATAAGGTTTTCTTTACACCAAATTTTTCAATAATCAAACCGCTAAATGGGCGAATCGCGATTGCAGATAACATAAACAAAGTCATGGCTAAACCTGCCTGTGACAAGCTACCACCCAACTCATTCACAATATAAATAGGCAAAACTGTCGTTTGCGCAAAATAAAATATGAATAAGAACAAGTTATTGAATAAGCAGAGAATAAACGACTTATTCCATAAATGTTCGACATTTATAGCTGACATAACTTAAACCTATATATGGTGAGTGGAGTAGCGTGCAATGTGTACTTTGTTATACAGATGCTTTGTTATTGGAAGTCATCACACAGTAAGATCATGCAAAAAATAATAAACCCATTTATGTGAAAAGTATAGTTATTTAATAAAATTAAAACTAAAATTAGATTTTAATTCTATTTTTTTAATTGTTTTATCAAATAAAGATAATTTTATTTATTTCGCAAATTGCAATGCAAAAAAAATCAGCCGAAGCTGATTTCTTTGAATTTGAGCGATTAAACACTACAAATTTAAGGCTTATAAGCCAGATTCATAGTCCGCACTTGATAAAAGCTGTTCCACATCTGCCATATTGTCTGGCTTGATTTTATAAATCCAGCCTTTGCCATACGGTTCATCATTTACAAAGTCAGGGTCATCGTCTAAATTGCTATTTACTTCAACTACTTCGCCTGAAACAGGGGCGTGAATATCTGAAGCTGTTTTAACAGACTCAACCACACCTGCTTGTTCACCCGCAATTACTTTTTGACCAACTTCAGGTGCTTCTACATAGACCAAATCGCCTAAAGCATCTTGTGCGTGGTCTGAAATGCCTGTGACGACCAAATCACCTTCAATACGCACCCATTCATGTGTTCTTGCATATTTTAATTCCGCTGGGTGATTCATTTGATAACTCCTTAAATTGTATCGAATCTTTTTGCCATGTTTTATACATGCTTTTTGCTAAAAACAAAAGTTTATAAATACGGATCTTTACGCCAATTGCTCGGACTGCGTCCACTCCAGCGTTTAAAAGCACGACTAAAATTTGCCACATCGCTATAACCCAATTCATCGGCAATTTGCTCTAGCGTGTAGTCTGTACGGGAAAGCAGGGAAGTTGCATGCCGATAACGTACTTCATCGACCAAGTTTGAAAATGAAGTACCTTCTGCAGCCAGTTGACGTTTGAGTGTGCGGTCGGACATGTGTAGATAGTCGGCAACATTTTCAATGCTTAAATAATGCTGTTCTGCGTGGGTTAAAATATCACGTACTCGCATAGAAATGCGGCGACGTTCACCTAAAGCAGAAAGTTCGGCTTCACATTGATTAATCGCAATTTGACTGGCAATAGGATCGGCATTAATCATTTTTAAGCCTAGATATTGCTTGTCAAAACTTAAACCTAAATACGGCTGATCAAAACGGAATTGATGATAAGGAAATTTCGAAAAATACTGATCAAAACCTGCAGGTTTAGGAAAGTCAAAATCGACTTCACCTGTAAAGTGTTCGGTACCTGTCATGGCTTTACTCATGGTAATCATGCCAATAATTAAAGCGATGGCAATTTCTGTGCGTAAAGGTTCCATGTGAATATCACACTGCAATTGCAGACTGGCTTTTTCACCAAAAGTTGAGAAAAACAATTGTAAAAAGGGCATACGCAGTTGAATAAAACGATTGGCTAAAATCAACGCATCACTAATTTCATGCGCAGTCATAATCGCATAGCCAATAAAGCCATGAATGGAAATGCGCATTTGCGTACCAAGATGATAACCGAGCGTCGATTCGCCTGTAAGTTTTAAAGCATGTTTAACCAACTCATTGGCAATAGGTGTAGGAATACGACATTCTGGGTCTGCCAACATTTCGCTATTGAGTTGAAATGGTGCAAATAAGGTATCTGCGTTATAACCCCAACGGGATACAACATCCAAAACCAATAAGCCATAAACCCCTGGAACACCTTGTTCCTGACGTGCTGATATTGTTTTCATGCATGTTCCATTGCATTTGCTAATTTTATTTTAATTTGCCTTAGCGACTGTCATCTATGCATATCTTAGTTTGCCAAACGGCGACATAAGAACGTAGATGACATATTGCATCTTGGCATGAAAATTAAAGAAATTCTATGGAAATTGTTAGACAAAACAGGCTTTGACTATATGCGATAAATCTGCATTTCATCAAAGCCTGAGTTACAGCAAAGTTGCTGGAGATGCTAATTTTTATCAGTCGATGGTTTTACGATTTTATCTTGTTCAATTAAAAAACCACCTGTTTGACGCTGCCAAAGTTGTGCATAAATTCCGTTCATAGCCACCAGTTCATCATGCGTACCTTGTTCTGCAATACGTCCTTGATCGAGCACAATTAAACGATCCATTTGTGCAATGGTAGATAGTCTGTGTGCAATCGCGATTACAGTTTTACCTTGCATGAGTTCATCGAGGCTCGATTGAATTGCCGCTTCAACCTCAGAGTCGAGCGCACTGGTGGCTTCATCTAAAATTAAAATAGGTGCATCTTTTAAGAAAACACGGGCAATGGCAATACGTTGACGTTGTCCACCTGAAAGTTTAACACCCCGTTCGCCCACGTAGGCTTCATAGCCTTTTTTGCCACGTAAATCGGTCAATTGTGGAATAAATTCTTCGGCTTTGGCTTTGCGTACAGCTTCAAACATTTCTGCATCAGTCGCGTCAGGACGACCATATTTAATATTTTCAGCCACAGTACGGTGTAATAGCGAAGTATCTTGAGTGACAAGTGCAATATTTTTACGCAAACTGTCTTGGGTTACATCTTCAATATTTTGCCCATCAATCATAATTGAGCCGTGTTTGAGCTCATAAAAATGTAAAAGCAATTGAATGAGGGTCGATTTACCTGCACCCGAACGTCCCACAATACCAATTTTTTCGCCTGCACGAATATGCAGATTAAACTGGTCAATCACGTTTTTACTATTATAGGCAAAACTGACATCTTTAAACTGAATTTCGCCTTGAGCAACTTGTAATGGCTTCGCATTGACTTTGTCTTGAATCGCAATTGGACGTCCAAGAGTTTTCATACCATCTTGAATGGTGCCGACATTTTCAAACAGGGCAGAGGTCTGCCACATCATAAACTCGGCAATACTGTTGAGTTTAAGAATCATGGCTGTGGTGGCTGCAATAATCCCCAATTCTGCACGACCATTTAACCACAGCCAAATTGCAGTACCTAAAACGCCTACATACAACACCACGCTCAGTAAATTGATGCTGATTTCATATTGAGCGCCCAAACGCATTTGTTTATAAACCGTCACCATAAATTCTTGCATAGATGCTTTGGCGTATTGGCTTTCACGGCCTGCATGCGCAAACAATTTTACGGTTTGGATATTGGTATAAGCATCGGTCACACGTCCTGTCATCACTGCACGTGCATCGGCTTGTTCATTAGATACTTTGCTCAAACGCGGAATAAAATAAGCTGCTGCAAGAATAAATAAAGCCAACCATAGCAATAACGGCAAAATGAGCATTGGAGAAATTGCGCCCAATACCAGACTAATCGTAATAAAGTAAATGAATACATAGGCAAGCATATCGCCCAAAATGACCCAAAACTCACGTACTGCTAAGGCGGTTTGCATGACTTTGGCAGAGAGTCTTCCTGCAAAATCATTATGGAAAAAATCCAGACTTTGTTGCAACATTAAATTGTGGAAACGCCAACGCAAACGCATTGGAAAACCACTGTATAACATTTGATGCTTCACAATTGACTGCGCACTGGCAAAAAAGATATTGGCCAATAAAATACAAAACAGCAAAGTAAGGTTCTGCTGATGTTGCGCAAGGAAAGTATCTGGCTGACTTTGACTAAGCCATGTGACTAAATCGCCAATTTTTGCATATAGCAAAGCTTCAAAGCTGGCAGCGCCTGCAGTACATAAAACCAATAACAATAAATATGGGCGCACACCTGAAGTTGCTTGCCAAACAAAGGCAAAAAACGTGGTTGGCAAGGGTTCGGTCAAACCTTTATTTGGATAAGGATCTATAAGTTTCTCGAACCACTTGAGCATACGATGTTACCTTGATGACTAAACCTAAATTTAAAGATAGATAAATTTAAGACAGTAAAAACAAAAACTTAGGATAAAGTTAAGAGCATTCCTGTGAATATTTCTTAACTTATAGTGATACAGCTTGTAGGTCTAGTTTACGCCATAACACAGCAAATGTTGAAAATAGAAATATAGATGATTAATTTGCATACAAAATCACGTTATAGATTCACTTTTATACATAAAGCTGCAACACATCAAAAATTATCCATCCACAAAAAGCGTATTGGTTCACATTTTTAATGATATTTCATCGAACCAATAGCATATAAACATTTAATTTTAATGAAAAAATTAATTTAAATTCAACATTGATTGCTATAATCACGCCCATTTTTAGCACAACCGTGCTGTAAATTGGTTTTAAGTTGATATTTTTATGATGCGTAATTTTTTAGGTGCAATTGCACTATATTTGGGATTTATTTTTCCTGCTCAAGCCATGCCATTTGATCCATTGATTGGTACATGGAAAGTCATTGATGATCATACAGGGCATTATGTTGCAGAAATTGTGATTCGTAAGAACTCTAAAACTTCGGAATATAGTGCTGTAATTACTCGAAATTTGTTATCGGTAGGCACAATTCAATTAGAGATATGCAGTAAATGCCAAGGCAACTTAAAGAATCAGCCCATAAAAGGCATGCAGGCATTAGAAGGCTTAGTGGCAAATTCAAATCCGAAACAATTTTCGCAAGGACAATGGATTAATCCGAAAGATGGTTATGTCTATAAAATTGATGCTCAATTAAATGCGGCGAATAATCAAATGAAAGTATATGGCAAAGCCAAGAGCGCGAATGCGATTAGCACGATGACTTTGTGAATGATAAGATAAATTGAGACACCGAACACTCAAAATAAACCCATATATATCAATTGCTTAATATATTCATGTTATTCCTAAGTAGAAATGTCCTACCTAATAACCAAATAGAAATGTCCTATACAGACACTTCCAAGTCAAGCACAGGATTCAGATTTCGTTCTTTGATTACTGTTTTCTGTGCACGTCTGCTCGGCATCTTTTGAGAACGATTGCGTTTGTTTTGCTGTTCTAATTCTTCGTGCTGTTGTTGAATATGATTGAGAACAGCACCTAAACGTTTATTCTCAACAACCTCTCGCTGGTTGAGCTGACTTAATTTATCGAAGATGCTGTAATTGATTTTTCTTCCTTGATGTTCAATGGCTACCGTGCCATCCGGGTATTCCAGAAACTCAAGATACTTGCCGATCAACCTTTTATTTTCTTCGGTATTTTCCAGTAAATATACGCATTTATCATAAGTAATCGTCAGGCTGTTCGTGACTCTGCGGGGTTCACGCCAGGTAAAAACATCATCTAATTCTTCGGCTGTTTCAGTGACAGTCCGGTGTAGATCCTTGGGATTAAAGGCCATATTGGCAAATTTACGATTAAATTGCTCGATAAAGCAGGGCAGCCAGGCATTCGCTTGCTCAATCGAACAGATGCCTTCCAGGCGCATTTCTTTAATCAGACGGTCCTGAAGCGTTCTATTCGCCCGTTCTACACGGCCTTTGGCTTGTGGTGAATTGGCGAAGATGATATCGATATTGAGGGTACTGAGTACGCGTCCAAACTGGGTAATCTTGGTGTCTTTCTTGCTGCTTTGATTCACCCTGAAGACTGAATGTTTATCACTGTAAAACGCCAACGGCTTACCATGCTGCTCAACATACAAACGTGTTGAAATCATATAGTCAAATGCTGATTCCGACTCACAGAAGCGTAAATGCTGTAATTTTCCTGTGGCATCATCGATAAATACCAGCAGACAGCACTTAGCAGCGCGTCCTTCAAACCAGTCATGGTGTGAGCCATCGATTTGAATCAGTTCACCATAACAATCTCGGTTATAACGAGGCTGATACGGGCGTTTCAGGCGCTTGGCGCGAGGAATCCACAGATCGGCTGCAATCATCCAGGAACGCAGTGTTTCCACTGAAATATCGAATCCATGAACAGTGGTGAGCTTTTCATGCGCTAAAGTGGGTCCGAAACCATGCAGTTGATCCGAAACAATATTGAGGCACTTGAGTCTGAGCTCTTCAGGAAGCCTGGAATTGCTGATTTGGCCACGTGCAGCATGTGCTAATGCAGCTGGGCCTTGAGCTTTGTATTTTTGCAATAAACGTCTGATCTGACGTTCTGAAATATGAAGTAGCTGAGCAGCTTGGGACTGGGTTATGCGTTGATCACAGATTTCTTGCAAGACCGACAATTGAACCGTACCGGGTTTGTCGGAGACCAACTTTCTTGAGAGAATGTTCCAATGACAAAACCAAAATATACCCCTGAAATCAGAGAAAGAGCGGTTCAATTATTGATTGAATCTGAAAAAGATTATCC